>DATEXS010000069.1:0-28180 GCA_035256725.1 Anaerolineae bacterium | reverse complement strand
GCATTACCTCTCCTCCACCGGCCTGAGGCGAGAATCCCTCGCCATCCTCTCCGTCATCGGTAAACAATCCTCTGGAAGGTGAGCACAAAACCCGTGTGGATTGTCCAGGTCGGGTGCTCTGGCGTCCCCAGGCCCATCCCTGCTACAACGTCGCTGGGCAGCCCCTCTACGTAGGCGCTGTACGCGCACAGCGGGCTATACATGGGCCACTTGACCGGATAGTCCCACGGGTAGCAGCAGCTCTGACGTTCGCTTACCACCGAATAGCGTCCGCCGTTCTCAAAGGCCACTCTCTGTCCGAACACGCGTTGCCCCGCCTCGTCCAGCAGGTCCACATAGATCTGGATGTCCCCACGGCTCTCCTCCTCATTCAGCCACCTGGCCTTAACGAGACGCCAATAGCGGTCCCCGGGCTGGAGCCGTACCCCCTTCTGCGCCACCGTCACCATGCGCACGCACGGAAGCTGGTTCAGCCGTGGGTCCCACTCCACCGGAGGCAGGACGGTATTCGAGGCGGCAGTGGGTGTAGGAGTGCGCTCTGCCGCCCGGGTAGGAGTGGCCACAGGTCCCGTACTACCTCCAGCGTACTCAAAGCGGATGCTGTCAAACTGCCCTGCGGCGCCGCAGTCGGCGAAGCGAATCTCTAGAACGTCGGACTGGGCAGCCGGGCTGCTTTCGCTCTGGACCATATCGATGAGGAAGGTGAACGGCGTGTGGTAGTTCTCGCCCGAGAGGGGAGCGAAGCTCCATTCCCCGGGGTCCTGCCCCTCTCCGCTCACCCTGTAGACCGTTTGGCCAGCGAACCTCAGGCGCAGTGTCTTGCCGTTGACCGGCTCGCCGCCGATACCTGTTACCCTGCCTTTGAAATAGACCGCTCCACAGTTGGGATACTGTCGCATGCTGCCCTGTACGTATCGAAAGGCGTAAGAGGGCCCTTGCGTGGGCACTGCGGGCCTAGGCGTGGGCGTCGGCGCACCGGGCTGCGGGGTGACCACCGGTTTCACGGTGGGAGTGGGGCTGGTAGGTTGGTTTTCCGACCCGCGCCCGCCGGGGATGGTGAGCGATTGGCCTACGTAGATCAACGAGGGGTTCGCAATGTTGTTCGCCAGGACGATGTCCCACATATTCACCTGGAACCGGGCAGCGATGCCCAGCAGTGTATCGCCCCGTTGCACTACGTATGCCGTGGTTTGCGGGGTGCTTGTCGGAGATGCGTTCGCTGGCTGCCCAGCGGGGACGGCTAGTCTCTGACCTACCGCTATAAGGTTCGGGTTAGACAGGCCGTTCATCTGGACCAGATTCTGCACCGTGGTTTGAAAACGCCCAGCAATAGCTGAGAGCGTGTCACCTCTCTGCACGACGTAAACGCCCGATCCGCCAGTTGGCGCCGCGCTGGTCCCAGGTATGGACAGGCGCTGCCCCACATAGATTAGATTGGGGTTACTCATTCCGTTAGCCAGCGCGATGGCCGAGACACTCGTCCCATAGCGACCGGCGATGCTGCTAAGAGTGTCGCCCCAACCTACCACGTATGTGGTGGTCTCGACGCGATGGGGAGATCCATGGACCAAGCTCGGCGTCTGGTAAGCCAGGTACAAGAAGGCCAGCAAGGCCACCAGACATCGCCAGTGAGATCCTAGCGGTACTCCCACACTCAGAACGGTTGGCAAGCGGCGCATCTTCAAACTCCTACCCGCACCCTATCTAGAAACGGAGACCTTCAGCACCCGGCCTTCTTCGTCGGTGGTCACATGCACGATCTGCTGGGAATCGCCACCCTTGGGCGTACGTAGCTCCTTCCTGAAAGTGAAGCGGTGGGTGGTTTTCCCGCCCTTGTTGGTGGTCTTGACCTTGGGCTTCACTTCACTCATCTCCGGAAAATGATCCGCAACGTGTTTCCGGACCTTGTCCTGGCAACTCTCGGTCGGCCGCGTCATGCTCACTCCTCCCCAATCCTGGCCAGCCTGCGGCGGCGCAAGAAGGTCGGAACATCCAGGTCATGAAGATCGAGAGTGCTGTTTTCCCGATAGGCATCCAGAAGCACCGCTCTCCCGGCTTTCATGCTAGCAGCCGGACCGGCACGCCGAGATGTCTCCTGGGGTGAAGGTTTGCAGAATGGGATCGCGGATCCCCCGTTCATGCCTACTGCAATCAGCATCACCTGCAGCTGGCCCGCCATGTTGGGGTCCACCGTGGCCCCGAAGAAGATGTCCGCCTCCGGACTGGCCATGCTGGAAACCGCGCTCACCGCCTGCTGGACCTCGGTCAGCGATAGGTCTTCTCCGCCAGTAACGTTCACCAGTATTCCCGATGCTCCGCCGATAGAGGATAGCTGTGTAAGTGGACTGGCGAAGGCCAGTTCTGCTGCTTCGATTGCCCGCTCCTCGCCCCGGGCCTGACCGATGGACATCAGTGCCGGACCGGCGTTACACAGCATCTTCCTCACATGCATCAGATTCAAGTTGATCACACCCGTATTGGTGATCAGTTCGGCCACGCCCTGGATACCCTGCCGCAGAACGTCGTCTGCTATGCGGAAGGCGATATCCATCGAGGTCTGATCGTCGATAAACTCCAGCAGCCTATCGTTCGAAATGGCCACCACCGTATCCGACTTGGCTGCCAGCGCCTCCAATCCTTGGCGAGCTGTCTCCCTCCTCCTGTATCCCTCAAAGCTGAAGGGAAGGGTGGCCACCGCAACCGTGAGCGCGCCCTCCTGCCGAGCCAGTTCTGCGATCACGGGGGCGGCGCCAGTGCCTGTGCCACCACCGAGGCCGAGGGCCACGAACAGAACCTCTGCCCCACGCACGGCCGAGCGGATTTGCTCAGAACTCTCGTGCGCCGCCCTGGCACCCACGGTCGGGTCACCTCCGGCCCCCAACCCGCTGGTGATCTGAGGCCCCAGTTGTACCTTGTGCCTGGCTTCCGAGAGCGCCAGAGCCTGAGCATCCGTGTTGGCCGCTATGAACTGAACCCCCGAGATGCCCACATGTATCATCCGGTCGATGGCGTTACTCCCGCCGCCGCCCACTCCGATCACCTTTATCAACGGCTGACTCTCCCCGCGAGCCATTCCCACCTCCAGCGGCACAGCCCCGCATCCGGTCCCAAACCCAGAATTTCCCATGCGTATCTCCATCACAGACGATCCCTGAGTAGCGCCATGATCATTTGCAGTCGTTGCAGGAGAAGCAGCACCAATTCACCGGCGTCGGGTCTCGCGGGCTCTGCACCGCCATTACCCGGCACCCCGACATCCACCACCAGCGGACCGAGCAGGTTGTTGCTCTCGTCAGCCTCCGTGACCAGCCCAACGTTCCCTTCTGTGTTGTAGGCATCCACAATGGCGTACAGTTCGTGCCGGCCTGAAGAGAAACTGCCACTGAAGTTGCTGTAACGATGGTCCACATCGCCCAGCGACAGGCTTTCCGCAGCGCCGGCTGACAGGCAAGGTGCGTACCACAGCGCGCCCTCGCCCTGAGGGACAATGACAGAGTTCACCGCGGGGACATCTGCCGGGTCGACGAAGAGTTGTACCCAGAACCCATTGGAAACCTCAGCGGCACCATCATTGCGTATGGTAACGGTCACGCTCACGGGGCCGGTGCTGATGCCCTGTTGTGGAGAAACCACCAGGCTATCCACAACCAGGTCAGGCAAATCGGGATAGGGAACTACACCGGTTGGAGTGGCTTCCGGGCTGGGCAAAGGCTCAGGGGTGCCCTGCGGAGTGCCCTCGGGAGCGGGCGTCGCGACCAGCTCTCCGTACGCCGGGCTATAGGCCTCATTGCCGGCCTGGTCCGCAACTCCGAACCTCACTGCCGCCTCCCCTACTACCGCTTCCAGGTAGCAGGACCGCCCACTCTGCTGCGTCTCATCGCCGTGGCAAGTGGTGGGCTGCCACTGGCCCCAGACGTGCCCGCCGTCGGTGGACACAGAGTAGCGCGCCGTGGCGGGGTCCAACCCGCTCCCATCATCCGTCACACCAACCATCACCCTGGGCAGTTGTACTCTCTCCACACGACCCCAATCTCGCGGTGGATCGGTGTCCAGGGTTACGCTGGCGCTGTAGGTTGGCGACGCGTTGCCTGCCCAGTCCACGAAACGAACTCCCACGGTCTTCGGGCCATCGCCTGACGGCAACAGCCATTCTCGAGAGGCAGCAAAATCCTCCAGGTCCGTGAACTCACTGGCCTTGTCCTGGGTGAACTGCATCCCAGCTATCTGGCCGCCCGCATCCTCGGCAGCGAGGTATAGGGTTATGGTAAGCTGGGAGGTGTACGCTGCGCCCTCGTTGATGGACAAGGAGCCTGTGGGAGGCGTGTTATCCACCACCACTTCCTCTACCACCCTGGCTGTGCGACCTTCCATGCTGCTGGCCACGGCCTGTAGGCGGTGGCGCCCCTCGCTGTACTGTCTGGTGTTCCAGACCCAGCTCAGGCTGGATTTGCCTTCCACCGCTGGCGACCCGTCTACAAGCAGACGCGTCACTGAGGTGGTGGGGCTCTGGCTGGTGACTCGGACTTCCACCTCCCCCGAGACAGCTTGCCCGGCTTCCGGGCTGAGGATCTCCACCCTCGGGTTGTAGGCCAGAAGGCGTTGCCAGACCAGCTTTCTAAGTTCCGGCAGCGTCTGGTAGACCTTGTCCCCCGGGCAGACCGTACTCCACAAGTCCCGATGCCCCACGACGTTGGGGAAATCGCGGTGGACAAAGAAAGAAGACTGCGTTGAGTTGATACCGAGTCGATCGGCCTCCCAGGCCATCAACGCCACCAGCGCTTCCTTCATGGCCGGGGTCATTTCCACAGTCCGGTAGTCGCCTAGAAGGGCGATCCCGATGCTTCCATAGTTGTAGTCGCCGGCGTGAATTCCTACAGAGCCATCCCCACCCTTGCGACCCTCGTAGATGTTGCCCTGCTCGTCGATAAGGAAGTTGTAGCCAATATCGCCCCATCCCCTGGAAACGGCATGGTATTGGTAGACGGCCCGGACGATGTAAGCTGGGTCCTGCGGGTGATTGGGAGTGACCGTGTGATGGATGACAAAGTGGGTCGGCTTCCGGTATACAGGATCCCGCGTGGCCAAAGCCTCGTTAGCGCCCCAACCCTTGCGCGATATGATGCGTGGTTGGGGAACACCGGAGGTCGCCTCTTGAGGGATGATCATGGCCCTGGCTTCTTCTACGGTCGGCCCTTCCCGCGTGTCCAGCGCGGTGATCAGTATCTCGGTCACCACAGGTGAGGCGCTGGGCTCGAAGGTACCCAGGGTCAATCTGTACTGGACATAGCGAGCCAGAGTCACCTCCACTAGATTGCCGTGGGTGAGCGGCTCGTTGCCGGGCCCATCCTCGTCAGCCGAGATGATCGTCCAATCGGTCCAACTGTCAGCATCGCCGCTTGCTCGCAGCTCGAGCTGAATCGTGGTGCCCATCGGCCTCTCCGCCGCCCAGGCCGACCCCAAGACGTTGAACACAACGCCCATGTCATGAACCTCAGAGACGAAGATGCCCAGCGGGCAGTAGTGCCCTTCCTCGCTGGCTAGAGCGAGTCCGCCATCCCCGGCGGTCTCCACAACGATGCAGTCCGGTTGGCCGCCCTGGAAATCCGCTACAGAAGTCTGGATCCACTGCACCATGGTGCGACTATCTACGTCACTTCTCTGCACCGGTACGCGTTCCTTCTGCGGCAGGCTCTGTAGCATGAACAGAGTTGCTGAGAACAGCACCAGCGCGGTCAGTGTCCTACGCATGCCCGGTCATCCTCCTCGCTCCACACCTGCCCCCATCAGACCCCCAGCTCACTGAGTTCTGCGGAACTCTGCAGAGATCTTTCGTTCATGGTGAACTCCTCGTAGCTCCAGCGCTGTGGGTTCCAGATCTCCACGCGGTTGCCCACCCCGACCAACACACCTTCGTCGTCCAGCTCCGCGTAGCGGCGAAGATGCTCCGGAATCCGCATCAACCCACCGGCTTCCAGAGAACCTGTCGCAGCGCCCCCGTAGAAATGCCGCTGGAAGAGCCGAGCCGCTGCCCTGAGGAAGGTGACGGCCGTTTCGATGCGCTGCACCACACAGTCCCACTCCTCGGGCGGGAAGACCGCTAGGCAGCCATCCAAGCCCCTGGTGATCACGTAGCCCTGCTCCAAGCCGCCACGCAGGTCCGCGGGCAGGACAAGCCCATCCTGCGTAAGCTCCACACCCCTGAAAGTCCCGAGTAACATCTCTCCGTCTCGCACGACATTTGCCCTAACGGTTCAGCTTGGACAGCCGTGTTCCAACCAGCTGTTTGATATCTCGCATTAGCAGATCGAGCTCGCGCTCGAGCCCCTCGTAGACATCGCGTACATCGACCTGTGCCCGATCGCGGATCCGCGCCGCATCTTGCTCCGCAGCCTCGACGAGCTCCTGAGCGCGAACTTCAGCCATCCTCACCAGTTGGCTCTGATCTAGAATAATGGCCGCCTGCCTTTTCGCCCTTTGCCTGGTCTCCTCAGCCTCTGCCTCCGCCTGCTCAAGCACCTGTCCTTCCTTGGCCAGGACCCGCTGTGCCTCCAGCACCTCCAGCGGCCAATTGGCACGAATCACATCCAGCGCAGCCAGGCACCTGTCCTGATCCACGAGCGCTTTCGACGTCATCGGCAAGGTCGCAGCAGAGCAGATCATCTCCTCCATTTCGTCGATGAAAGGACTGATCCCGTGCACGGAGGTGGGCTCGCCAGCCTCGAAGCGCGATCCCGCGTGGAGATCAAGGCTCTCGAAGTCCTCATCGGCGTATGGCCACTCCGCTTCTTGTTCCCCCAGTCGCTTGGCAACGGCCTGTCTCATGCGCTCACCAACTCCCCAACGACTCATCGATCCCTCCGCGTGCGGCTCGATCAAGCTGCCGCAATCCGAACGAAGTCCTTGATGCTCTTCACCGCCCATATAGTCATGGCCTTCGTCGTATACCCGTACCAAGCTTCGTCGCTAGGACCGCTCAGTTTCCACGGGCAGACCGCAAACAAGTATTCAGGCAGCGGCTCCCCGTTGGAGAGCCTCCACTTGCGGAACCACCTGTACATGCTCTTGGTGTACTTGGCGTGGATCTCTCCCTCCACCCTCGGGTAACGATGATCATCGTAGGCCCCATAGAGCCAGCCACCCTCCCCGCAGATGATGGGTGGCACAAAACCCAGACGCCTCTGGAAGAGCCGGGCGAAGAACTGAAAGCCTAGCACACACCAAAGATCCTCTTGCCACTCGGGAGGATGATTGAGGCCATAGTTGTGCGAACAGAACCAGACGCGCTCCCACACAGGGCTACTGGTCCCCAGGGCATCTATCGCCGCCTCCGCCTCTTCCAGGCTCAGGCACTGCAGCCCTGGGTAACCGCCCGAGTTGTAGACATCCTCCGCCTTCTCCGCCCAGAGGCCAGACCACTTCCTGAGGTAATCCCTGGGCCTGCCATTCTCCCACTCCCGGTCATCAGAAGGTTCGTTGAAGATCTGGATGTAGGCCGGGATGCTATTATCCAGCAGCAGGCGCGCGTCTCTGCCGAAGGGGTGATTTCGCCCTATGGGCACAATCTGTCTGCATACGGGCATGATCCCGGCTTCCCACATCATCCTCGCGCACCGCACCAGTTGCTCCTCGCCCTGACAACACAGAGTCCCCCAGGTTAGCCTCATGTCCTTGGCTCTCCGAATGTCGAGAGCCATGGCCTCGGTCCTCGTGTCCAGCCCAAAATGAATTCCCATCCCATTGTCCCTGGGCGGACGGCGGAAGCCCCGATACCCAGCAGGCGGCTGCGGGGTGGGCGGCTGCGGGGTCGGAGCCGGAGGTGCTGGCTCAGGGGGTGCCGGCTCGGGCGGGCTAGGCGGCTCGGGGTCAACAGGGATTGGGTCGTCCCCATCTGAGCCCGACAGCCGGAAGGTTACCAGGACCGGATGATGCTGGGTCCTCGTCAACTCCAGGTTGTCTCCGTAGAGGCCAAAACCGTGCACCGCCTCGCTGTTGCCCACCACCTCTACGCCGTATCCGCCCCAGCCCGCGAACATGGGCATGGACGCCGCGCTCTTCCGGGCACCGCTGGGTGCGTACGCATCGTCCTTCGGACCGACCACATGCTCGCCGTCTGGCCAGGAGAAGCGGACAGCTTCTGCATCGGTTATGGCAAAAGCGCTCATGTTATACGTCCCAGGCTGGACTTCGACGCGCACCACCTTCCAGTGTGGTTGGTCCTGGCGCCTCGGCGGCGTGATCCGTAACGCTGATATCATCTCCTGCGAGAGGCCGACGAACTCGACCCGAGAGGGTCGCTGAGGAGACGAATCTGGCAAACTAGGTGAGAGTTGCTGTCCTAAGGATCGAGTGTGCTTGAGCAGAGCCTTCAGAGCACCTACGGCGGGCCGCCCCTCACCCCGGTCACTGTACCACGCGTGCTCCCGGCCCGTGTCCCCATCCTCAGAAGCCAGCAGATAGAAAGCATGGTTGATCACATAATCGGGAACTACCCCATCCATGTGCATGGTAGCTATAGACGCGGCACGCTCGGCGTGTCCCTCCTGGTCGGCGCTTCCCACACCAGCGGACGACCAAGAGAGCCCCAGCGCGGCGCTGCCCATGCAGAGCAGCCCCAGAGACCGGCCCAGCGCAGACACGACGATCTCGTTGTACCACTCGAAGAGGCTGTACCCCAGATGATCCTCGCTCCCTTCAGGTCGTGAGTAGGGACAGGCCAGTGGCCACGTTCGCTGACCGCCCTGGCCCCAGGCCAGAGGCTTGTCGAAGGCATGATTATGCATCCCGACGGCCATACTGTTCAGTGTGCTGGTATCGAGCTGCGCGGCCAGAAGCTCCAGAGCGCTCCCCAGAAAGCTCAGGTCCCAGTAGTCGCCGCCCGGACGTAGGGCCGGGAAGACCGGTGCCAGACCAGCGGACTGCATCTCCAACAGACAGGGCGCCAACATGCCCACGAACCTCTCCACCAGGGAAGGGCGACACCACTCTTGCAGAGACCATCGAAGCGACACGTTGGGCTCAGCGTAGATCTCGACGTAATGCACACCCCAACTGCCGTAGGATCCCAGCAAGCTGGCCAGAACGTTTGTATCGACAGACTGTATCCCCGGCGTCACCACGCGCACGATAGGCTCGATGTCGTCGGCGATCAGCCTCCTGACAAAGAACTCAGGGATCGGCGCATCCAGCCTGGACAGTACCACCAGCCAGCTGGCCCCCATACTCTTGAGCTCGGGCAGCCAGCGCTTGGCGTCGTCCGGGCTGTAGTGCTGGGTGTCAGCGTAATAGTGAAAGCCGTATCCGGTGTTGTGATCGGGACGCGGGTACGCTTCCAGTGTCATCGCTCCCCGTTCCCTTCTCCCAGGCTGATGCCACCTCGGGAGACCAGCACTTTCAGCACATCTCCGTCGGCATTGATGGTGACCTTGACAACGTGCCGGAGCCGCTCTCCACCCTTGGAGACTACCTGCCGCTGTGAAGCCTGGAGCAGTTGCGATATTCCACCTTTGCTTGCCGGCTCACCGCCGCATGGCTGCGATCCGCACTCGCCACTGGAGCAAGCCACCCTGCACAGGATAAGAGGGTGGGCAATGAATCCATTGGTCTGCAAGAAGGGCAGACTCCGTTTCACCTTCTCACGTGCCTCTTTGGGCAAGGGCAGCGCTTCCGCGTCCATCATCCTTGAGCAGCAGGCCAGTGGGGGGCAGGTGACGTCCATCTGGAGATCCAGGCCTGCCGCCCTTTGAGTAGAGCGCAGGCTCAGTGAGGGGTCTCCATACAGTACGAAGCTCTGCAAGGCCTTCTGGTCTTCACCATCCAGATACCCCTGCTGGGCCGCCGCTGCCCTCACGAAAGCCGCTCTGGCTCGGCGCAGCGCGTCGCCGAGGGGAAGTCCGCCCAGGATACTCTCCCAAAGATGCACACCCAGCAGATCCGCGCCGGATAGAGGTGGCTCTAGCGCCCCGTAGGACATGCTGGTGGAGCCTACAAAGCCCAGCGCCCCGGCGGAAAGGAAATTCAAGGGAATTGATCCCTCAGGGTACTCTCGCTCCAAGTCGGCTCCGTAGCAGGCCTCCGAGTACACAACGCTCCCCTTGGCACTGCTCCACGAAACTGCGAGGGGTGTCAGTGCCACGGGCAGGAGCGCAGAACCGTGCTCTGATTCTCCGTGGCCGTACCAGTAGGGACTTCCCCTGAAACCGTGCAGGTTGAAGTAGCTGAGGGTCGGCATCTGTTCGTACGCGGTGAGGAAGTCATAGTCGGTCACTGGCGGTGAGACCTGCAGCTTACTGGCATCTCCTATCAACTCGAACACAGAGCGAGAGGCCTCAGCCCAGATCTCGGCGGTGTAGCCTACGCTGGAATGTGCCTGGCTCCGGGCACTCATCAGTCTTCGAATGGGGTTGCGCCAGGACGAAAGAGAGACACCATCTCCAGCCCCCACGGCCGCGTTGTGATGAGCGATAGCCTGCTCCAGGACGCCCAGAAAGGTGTCCAGGTCAGCCGGCTCGTTGTCCGGCAGGCGGCCCACGGCAAATCGCGAGAGCAGAGGCTCGTCTTCGGCCGCAGCGTATGGCCAGTCCGAGACTACCTCCGGGTCATCATCGTCGGCGGGGTTAGCCAGCCTGTGGAAGGGAATGATCTTGTCGCCACCAACCATCAATAGCGACTCCACCTTCTTTGACTCTGAATGCAGTCTGGACTCGATCCGCTTGAGGAGCCCTGTCACCTCGCACGGGTCACACGCCTCGACCACCTCCACACCGAACTCCCTGAGACACGACTCGTCGTCTACGTACAGCTTGATCGTCTCGTCGCCCGTTGAGCGAGCAGTAGCCTCACACAATTCGGAGAGCCTGGTGTCGAGCTGCCTGTAGCCTTCCTCGCCGTATCTGGCGACGGTCCTGCGGCGGCTACTGACAACCAGCCTCACCCCAGCGCGTCGCTCCGAATCTGGCAGATCGGCAGTCACACACTCGGTCCCGATCGCCACATGTGCCCCCGTCCCCTCGCTCACCGCATCCGTCGCGGCATCGGCACTCTTGGCTATGTGCTGGGTTGGGTGCCCCTCCAAATCGTCACCATCTGCCGGAACAACCGGCCCGCTTGCTGCCTGCGGCGCGGGAGCGTGTTCTCCGGTCAGTAGATAGGCAAGTACATGGGGCGCTCCTTCGAGCGCGTTCTCGGGTGCCGCTGGCACTCGAAAGCCCTCCTCTAGCAGGCTGGCGTAGCGTCCGTTGGCGCCCAGCAGCTCTCTGGCCACTTCCGCGCTGGTATCCAGTGCCCTGGCGTCGTGGAGCAAGGCCACGCCCCGAGCATCCTCGCGATTTTCCAGCGCCATGTCAGCAAGGAGCAGCTTGGGCCTAACCCACGAGGGGTGCCCTTGCTCGAGATGCTCCAGGATTGGGCGAGCTTCCTCGGTTCGCTTGACCGCCCAGAGGGCCTGTGCAAGGAGCAACTGCGAGACAGCGTTCTGCACACCGTCTTCTGGACCTTCCGCACAGGCAGCTTCGTAGTAGGCGACCGCCTCATCATGGCGTTCACACAGACTCAGTATGCGCGCTACCGACAGAGTGGACAGACCATCCGCCGGCTTCCCCAGCACTTCCCTGGCCTCTGCGTCGTAGGGATAGAGGGTGACTAGCCGGCCCAGGTACTCGCTCTCCACCGCTGGAACGCCATTCATCACATCTGCTTGGGCCATCCCTTTGAGGGCAGACCCGTGCAGTGGATCCACCGAGAGGGCGCACTCAAAGTGCTGGCCGGCCTCCGCCTGCCGCTCCAGGATCAGGTACCTGTGACCAAGCAGACAGTGGGCGGCCATATGGGTGGGCAGCTGCCCGACGAGGTGCTCCAGCAACAGGAGCCCCTGCGCCTCGTAGCCCAGGTCGAGGCTTAGCTTGGCTGTAAGAAATAGCTGGTGGGAACCTACGAGTATCACGCTGTCCTGGCCTCCCGCTTGATGTCGTCTCGCTTGTTCGAGCGCTGGCTGGGACGCGCGCCCCGCGCCACGAAGAAAGCCAGGGCGCTGGTAGCCGCCAACTGTTTGTAGGCCTCGCTGTTATGAGGCTCTAGCCTCACGGCCTGGCGGAACATCTCTACCGCCTCCGGGTACTGTTTGAGTTTCTTGTGGATCATCCCGGCGCCAAAGTGGGCCGCTAGGTTCTCCGGGTCGAGGCTCAGCGCCGATCTGTACTGCACCAACGCCTCACTGTGCTCGCCCTGGGCCTCCAATGCCCGCCCCAACTCCACGTGTGCCGCCGGGTCCGAGGAATCCAACTCGACCGCCCTCTTCAAATGCGCCGCCGCTTTGTCCATATGCCCCAGCCTCTCACACAATTGACCGAGCCTCAGGTGCGACGGAGCATCCTCCGGTGCTACACGCAAGGCTTCATGATAGAGATGGAGGGCCTCATCGCAGTTGCCCTGCTCGTCCTCCAACTCCGCCATTTCGTGATAGACCTCTGGCGTGTCCCCAGCGAGCTCCCTGGCCCGCTCCAGCTCTCTCCTCGCCAGGTCATAGTGCTTCTCCTGCCTGTGCAACACGCCCATCTTCAGGTGATAGGTAGCGTTGGTAGGATCCGCCTGCAGAGCTTTGCTGTAGCTGATCAGCGCCTGCCGTGGCTCACCCTTGGACTCAGCCAGGCTGGCCAGGTGCTCGTGTACCACAGGCCAGCCCGGTTTCAGGGCAGCTGCCTCCTGGTAGTGCTCCGCTGCCAGGTCATACTGGCCCAGTCGCTCGTAACACTTGCCCAGATTGAGCAGATACAGGGGCTCATCTGGGGCAAGCTGTATGGCTTTCTTGTGGGCCGTCTCAGCCTCGTCGAGACGATGCTGAGACTCAAGCGTGGCGCCCAGCTCTGCCCACCACTGCGGGTTCTCGTCGCTTATGTCCAAAGCCTGCTCCAAGTATTGGGCGGCCTTCTCATAGCGCCGCATCTGCCCGTAGGCGATGCCTGCGTCGCGGTAGTAGGGCGCCCTGTCGGGGTCCAGTTCTATGGCCGACAGATACTCCTTCAAGGCCGACTGATACCGCTCCCTTTGCTGATACAGGTCGCCCAGCCGGTGGTGCCTTTCGGCGACGTGAGGATTGTGTTCCAGGGCTTTGCCCAGTGCCGAGATGGCCTCCTCGTACCGCTGACCTCTTTCGTAGGCGATGGACAGGAGATGCTGGTAGTCTGCTCGCAGAGGGGCCAGCTGCGTCGCCGTCTCCAAAGCTGCGATGGCAGGCTCCACCTTCCCCACGGCAAGGTAGGCCTCCCCGAGTTCATAATGGTTGGCGGCATCCTGGGGATCCAGATCGCAGGCCATCAACAGTTCCTGTACGGCCTCTTCCACCCTGCCGGACTCCCGCAGCACGACACCGAGGTTGCGGTGATGAAGGGCGTTTCGCGGCTCCAGCTCTATCGCTCGCCTGCACTCTTCTAGGGCTTGGTCCATTCTCCCGTCGTGGGCGTGCAGCAAGCCCAGCTGGCCGTAGGCCACAGCGTTCTTGGGGTTCCTGGCCAGGCTCTGGCGAAAGGTACTCTCCATCTCGTGCACCAGGCCGGAGGGAGTGGATGGCGGAAGTGACTTGGCCACCCTCGACCCCAGGGCAGCAAGGCGGTCGCGGGACTTCAGTGAGTCGCAGGAAAGCTCCAGGGCCCTCTGGTAGGACGCTACGGCCTCCTCGAACCGCTCCTGCATTTCGTAGGCTAGCGACAGCTCATAGTGAGTCTCGAAGTCCGCCTCGTCCGCAGCCAAAGCCTGCTCTAGCAACTCTATGGCTCCGTCAGTGTCACCCAGTTTGCGCAGCAGTCTCCCTCTCAGCCGAAGATATCTCGGCTCCGCAGGGGCTAGATGGATGGCGGTCTGGCTGGTCTCCTCCGCATCTTCCAGCTCCCCCACGACTTCGTACGCGTGGGCAAGCTCGAAGTAGCTCTTTGCATCTTGCGCGTCCAGTTGGACGGCCGTTTCCAACTGCTGGAGGGCACGATCGTGGTCACCCAGTTCTCGCAGTGCCACGCCGGCTCCCCTGCGAGCCGCCACCGACCGGTCATCCAGTTCGATCGCCTTCTGGAACTGGGTGAGGGCCTCTTCGTACAGCTCCTGCTCATACAGGACTTCGCCAGCCGTCAGGCAGACCTCCGGGTCTCTGGAATCCAGGGCCACGGCCTTGCCCAGTGCTGCGGTCGCCTCGTCGGAGCGGCCAAGCCTGGCCAGGAGTCGGCCAAGCTTGAAGTGGTGCTCGGGCACCCCAGGAGCCAGCCGGGCTGCCTCCTGGTACTCCTGCACGGCCTGCTCCAGAATGCCGCGCTTTTCGTAGAATTCGCCCAGGGCCAATCGGTTTTCTGCCCGCTTCGGCGCGAGACGAGCCGACTCCTCCAACTCAGCTATGGCCTCGTCCAGCCGACCCAGCTGCCAGAGGATCTCCGCATGCTGCTTCCTTTGCTGCGCATCCGATGGAGCCAGTTGAACAGCTCTCTCTCCAGCGCGTGCCGCCTCTTCCAGGAGTCCATCGGTCAAGTAGGACCGGGCCAGGGCACTCTGGATCTCGGGCAGGTCTTCCCCGATTGTCGAAGCCTCCTTCAATACCCTGCGTGCCTCGTCTTCTTCGCCCAACTGCCACAGCAAATCGGCCACGCGTGCCATGTAGCGAGCGTCATCAGGATTGATCTCCAGGGCCCGCCGACACATGGCCAGTGCCTTCTCGACATAACCTTGCGACTCCGCCAGCTCAGCCAACTCGTATAGCAGGCGGTGGTCGCCTTCGATCATTGAACTGGCGCGCTCGAGCGAGTTGATCGCCGCATCCTCGCGCCCGAGCATCCGGTAGGCGCGACCCAGAGACCAGTGATACCTTCCTACACCCGGCCTTAGCGTGGTCGCCTTCTCCAAGAGCGGTAGCGACCGCTCTCCCTCTCCGTCATCCAGATAGAAATCACCGAGCTGATAGTTCGTCTCTGGGTCCTCCAGAGCGAGATCAACAGCGCAGACCAGCGCCCTGGCGGCTCCGTCCGCATCGCCCGTGACCCTGCGAGCCATGCCCAGCGAAAGCTGGTACCTGCTCTCAGTCGGCGCGAGGTTGACCGCCTGCACATAATAGGCAAGCGCCTCCTCGAGGCTGTCCGTCTCCTCCAGACTACGCCCAAGTTGCCACATGATCTCCGGGTCGCGAGGGCTGAGCTCGAGCGCTCGCTGCAGCGGAGCCACACTAAGTGCGACTTCCCCGTGATTGCGCAGAAGTCCACCCTTCTTCAAGTAGTAACCAGCGTTGTGCGGCTCCAGGCTGATGGCCTCATCAAGCTGTCGCACCGCTTCGGCGGTACGATCCTGTGAGGAGTAGATATCCGCCAACTCCGTGTAGATCGACACCGGTGCCGTTACGAAGCGCTGCGCCGCCTCTAATACCCTGGCGGCCTCTTCATGGCGCCCTAGATCTCGAAGTGCCCGGGCATAGTGCAGTTGGATCTCAGGATCCTGCGGCGCGACCTCAGCGGCCCGTTGCAGAGCCGCCGCAGCCTCCTGTGCCAGACCCATTTCTTGTAGCACCCTGCCCAGCTCATAGCCCAGTTCAGGGCGCTCCGGCTCCAACTCCACGGCCTTTTCCGCCTCAGCCCTCGCCTCGTTTAGCCGGCTCAGACGGCGTGCGACCGAAGCCGCTCGAACATGATACTCAGCCTTCTGCGGAGAGAGGGCGATCGCCTCCTGGTATCGCTCCAGGGCATCTTCCAGCGCCCCCTCCGCCTCACGGACTTCTCCGGAGAGGAAATGCACCTGGTCACTGTTTGGAGACAGGGCCGAAGCTCTCTCCAAATGCGTCCGCATCTCCTCGAGCCGCCCCAGCCTGTGACTCAGTACAGCGGCGCGAAGATGGTAGTCCGGGCTGCTGGGAGCAGTCGCAATGGCGTCGGTATACATGCGCAGAGCATCAAGATCGTGCTTCATCCGCTCATACACGCCACCCAGGTCCGCCATGGCTTCCGCAAGGGAGGAATCCAGCTCGATTGCCCTTCTCAGCGAGGACTCTGCGGCGTCTAGGCGGCCCATTTTGCTCAGCACACTCCCCAGCCCCTGGTGGTATCTTGGCGCTCCAGACTCCAGGGAGACGGCCGCCTCATACTCCTCCACAGCATCCTCCCAGGAACCCTGGTCGTCCAAGAGACGGCCCAGCTCGTAGTGGGCCTCCGCTGAGCCAGAGTCGAGTTCCACTGCTCTGCGCAGATGGGACTCCGCCTCGCCCCTGCGCCCCAGACGACGCAGCACGCTCCCTGCCAGCACCCGGTACCGGGCCTCCTCCGGCGCCAACTCGATAGCACCCTCGCAGCGCACGGTTGCCTCGTCATCCCTGCCCTGAGCAGCGAGAACCGCGGCCAGATCAAACGCCCAGTCCGGTCGCTCCGGCTCGAGTTCGACAGCCCTGTCGAGGAAGTCAGTTGCTTCGACCAGCCGGCCCATCTCACGGGCAAGAATGCCGGCCTTGTGCTGATACTCCGCGTTCTTTCGGTCAGCGTAAGCAGCGTGCCTGCATTCCCCCAATGCTTCGCCAGGCTCGTTCTTGCGCTCGTAGATAGTCGCCAACTCGTAATGCCAATCCGCCCGGCCTGGTGCCAAAGCGACAGCCTTCTGCAAGGCGGCGGCTGCTTCGTCCCACCTCTCCTGCATGGCGAACAGACGAGCGACTCGCTGAGGGCAGGAGGCCTCGCGAGGGTCCCTGGACTCAGCGGATTGATAGGCGGCCAGGGCCTCGGCATACCAGCCCTGCTTCTCATAGGCGAGACCTAGCTCTAGATAGGGGTCAGCGCTCTTCGGATCTAGGAGCGTGGCCTGTTGCAGCTCCGCCTGGGCCTCGGCGTAGCGCTGCAAGCGGTTCAGCACCCCCCCGAGGCTGCAATGGTACGCGGCAATCTCCGGATTGAGCGCGATGGCGTGCTGGAAAGCAGAAAGGGCGTCTTGGAGTTGGCCCTTCTTGAGATAGGCCAGCCCCAATTCGTGATAGGTGTCAGTGCACGCCGCGTTGGCCCCCTCCGCGGCTGCCTCCAACTCGGAGACAGCCTTATCCATCTGGTCCATCTCGCGATAGAGCAGTCCGAGATTCCTTCTTGAAATGACCTTTCCAGGGTCGCCAGGCCAATGGCCATCGCGGCTCTCCGAGCGGTACTTGTCACGGTACCCCAGCAAACCCTGCCGCGTCCGCAGATCCCCTTGCTCGCGTCCGATGATGCCCCGGAAGACCAGGGCAGCGTCGTCGTTCTGCCCCATCTGCTTCAAAGCCATGCCCAGCTTGTAAGTTGAGCTGAGGTCGAGGCCATCGATCAGAGCCAGTGAAGCCGCCAGCTCGCGCGCCTCCTGGGGATCCTCATTGTAGGCCAGGCACTGCGCGGCGATGCGCGGACCCCACCCGTCGATGTGAATGTCCAACAGCTGCTGCAGGTAGCCCAGGCGATCCTCGACCAGCTGATACAGATGAATCAGTACCCCTTCCCACCGCTGCGCAGCTTCTTCCGAGTCCAGGCAGATACTGCTGGACAGAGCACCCGAATACGATTGGCTCACCCCTAGAGCGGCGAAGAAATCGCGCACCATGGGATCGCTGAAACTCACCCAGTCCTGCTGGCTGGAGACTTCCACCAGCCCGGTAGACCCCAGGCTGGAGAGCCATTGCTGGGTCAGTGGGCTGAATGCGGGATCCAGCTGGGCCATCATCTGCGCGGCGCCAAGCTGGAGCCCATCCCACTGACCTAGACGTTGCATCTGCAAGGCCAGGCCAGCCAGGCGCTGCTTCACCTGGACCGCGTCCGAGACCTCTGAGTCCTGGGCCGTTGTCCCCAGCAAGCGGTGCACCCCCTCCCGGACTACGCCGCTGACCGCAGCCTTTACAGAACCGGCCGGCGCATCTCGGACCAACTCGGCGTACACGGCGGAATAGAGAGGGATCCTCAGCAGGTTCCATAGCCGGGCATCGCCTCTGGCATGCCAGAGGGCGTATGTCCTGGCTGCCTCGGGCAGTTGCCCCTGGAGGTAGGCGATGCGCTCTTCCTCGTTGAAACCCTGCAGCTCCACCACACAGGGTTCCTCCAGCCACCTCCGGAAAGCCCGGTAGTCTTCCGTTCGGCAGGCCGCCACACACTTGACGTTCTCCGACTCGACCAGGCGGGCCAGATCGTCCAGGACCTGGTTGTCCCGAATGCGCTCCAGGCCATCCAATAGTAGCAGGACGCGGTTGGCCCGGAGCATTTGACCAATCGACTCTGCGTCCACCGGCACCTCGTACTCCTCAAAAGGTGCCGCCAGCACCTGTCGTAGAGTTTGATCCGCCTCCGCTGCCGGAAGTTCCACGTAGAGTGGGACGTAGTCCCTGGCATCCCCAGCGTGGCAGCTCAGGCTATTCCCTTCCAGGGCACGTTGCGCCTGCTCGCAGGCCAGCCACTGCAAGGTAGCACTCTTCCCACCACCCGCCTGCCCAAGGAGGACAACCCTCTGCGTGTGCTCAAGCGCGGGAAGGAGGTCCCGGGTGTTCTGTAGAGCGCCGTCGGCCTCTACGTCACACCATTCCTTGCCTGACCTCGAACCGATACCCTCCGCCGGAGCGAGGCGCATGGGCACATAGGAAGCGGACAAACGCTGAAGTTCTGGATCATCGAGCAGGCACTGCAGGTACTTCCTTACAGCGGCCTGCACGTCGATCACTTCGACCCTGCCCTCGCCAGGCAGCTCATCCGCCCATCCGGGCCGGCCCTCGTCCTCAATCTCGCTCATGATCTCAACCTCACACTCTACCGATCATCCAGAAGGACACGACACAGATCATCACCCCACTCACGCTCAGGAACGCACCCACACCAGCGGCCGTGCGGATAAGCTGGTTGATGGCCTCCACCATTCTGGACGCGGAGTCGATCAAAGGTGCCACTGAGTCCTGCGTGATAGCGCGACCGCTGATCCTCACCGACTGGGAGGACAGTTGCTTCATGGTCTGGTGATACTCCTTGGCCAAGATGATCCACAGGCCAGAGAGAGACGAAAGAACTCCGATGACGAACAGGCTCACCGACATGACGATCTGAATCTCGTATCTCATGCTCCTACCCCCCCTGCATATACGGTGGTGTCCGCCACCACCTGGCTGATCATCCTCTTCATATCCTCAACCACGAAAGGTTTGGTGACGTATCCGTGAATCCCCAGCTTCTTGACCTCGTCCTCGGTCTCCGGCGAGCCGTAGGCGGTCATCACGATGACCTTCACGAACGGATGGAACTGCCGCACCGCCTTGATCAGGGACAGCCCGTCCATATCCGGAAGCTTCAAGTCGACGAGGATGAGATCGAACTGGCTCCGCGCAGCCTTCCTTAGAGCCTCGGTGCCCGCGCCTGCTACCTCCACACTGAACGGAGGAGTAGCATCCTCCAGGCTTCGCCTCAGAAAGTAGGAGAGCGTATCTTCATCTTCAGCGATCAGGAGTTTCGCCATACTATCCGACATCTGCTTCTTACCTCGGGGCCTCTCTCCAACCGTCTCCACTCATACTATGGTGCAAGATCCGTGCCAGGCTGATTCTGCGGCACGGCCCAGGGTCTGGCGAGGGGCCACAAGTAACGGCGAATTCGCGGGGCCGAAGATCTCCCTACCGCACGTCTGCCACATCTAGGGGCTTTGGGCACCGATTTCACTACATCTAGGGGGCGAACCGTCTCGGCGAGGGGCTACACTCGTGGTGCAGCTCACTGAAGCCCTGGTGGACTAGGTTCCCGCGGAAAGGCGGATGACCTGCGTCAGCGTATTGTTCAGCGTGGAAAATCACACAACGTGGAAAAACCCACACCGCCATGCGGAGAAAGACAGCAGGTGTGGAGAGGTTTTGCTGGCACCCCGGCTAAGTTGTCAAAGCCGGGCAGCCTCGGAAGAGGCGCCTAGAAGGGGATCAGTGGCCCCCGCGGGCGGCCGGCGACCCGCGCTGGGGAGCGGCCTGGAGCTCAGTCGGCCTCCAGGCCGTACTTTTTCATTCCATAGTTGAACTGGTCGCGGCTGAGACCGAGCAGCCTGGCGGCTTGGCTCTTGTTGCCCTTGGCCTGCTCCAAGGCCTCCAACATCATGCGCTTCTTGATGCTGGCCACCATGCCCTCCATGTCAACGCCCTCGCTTACCCTGGGGATGGGGACCAGGCTGCTTTCGAAGGCCATCGCAGGTTCCTTGCTCACGATCTCTGCGGGGAGGTCGCCCACATTGATCTGATCGCCGCTACAGAGGATCATGGCTCGTTCTATGACGTTGCGCAGCTCACGCACGTTTCCCGGCCATTCATACTGCCGCAGCAGGCGGAGCGCGTCCTCAGAGATGCCCTGGACGCTCGTGGCCCTGGCTCTGTTGAGGTCCGCGATGAAGGCAGCCGCGAACTTGTCGATGTCCTCGACTCGTTCCCGAAGAGGGGGTATGTCTATGACCACCACACTCAGCCGGTAAAACAGATCCTCGCGGAACTCGCCCTCCCGGATCGCTTGGCGAAGTTCGCGATTCGTAGCAGCGATGATGCGGAGGTCAACGGGAATGTCCTTCACCCCCCCTACCCTGCGCACCGTCTCCGTCTCCAGCATGCGGAGGAGCTTGGCCTGGAGCCCTAGCTTGAGAGTGCTGATCTCATCGAGGAAGAGAGTGCCACCGTCGGCCATTTCAATCAGGCCCGGCTTCGGCCTCCGGGCGTCAGTAAACGCGCCTTCCTCGAAGCCAAATAGCTCTGTCTCCAACAGGTTGTCCGGGATAGCTGCGCAATTGATGGGCACGAATCCCTTCTTGGACCGTGGGCTCAGCCTGTGGACCGCCTGCGCCACGACTTCCTTGCCGGTTCCGCTCTCCCCCTGGATCAGGAGGCTGGCCTTGGTGGGAGCCACCCGCTCGATCAGATGCATAATGTCCTGCATCTGCTTGTTGTCGCCGACGATGAATTCGTGGTCCTTGCCCTGCTGAAGGCGCAAACGCTGGATTTCCTGACGCATCGCCCTGGATTCCAGGGCCTTGGCTGCCGCTATGCTCAACTCCTCCAGGTTGATCGGCTTCTCCAGATAGTCGTAGGCGCCCAGTTTCATGGCCTGGACCGCGCTCTCCACCCCCGCGTGGCCGGTGAGCACGATCACTGGCAGGCTTGAGTCTGCCTTGCGGATCTCATACAGAACGTCGAGGCCATCCCCGTCCGGCAGCTTCAGATCCAGCAGCACGAGGTCGATTTGCTGGCGGGTGACCACCTCCAGTCCCTCCGCGGCTGTGTATGCCGCGATTGCCTGGTAACCCTTTTCCTCCAGGGACTCGGTCAGGAAATAGCATAGGGTCTCCTGGTCATCGATAATCAGAATCCTATCGTTCATTGCCCTACCCTCCCCGCCAGGGGAAGCCTGACGACGACCTTGGTTCCCATTCCCTCCTCGCTCTCCAAGTCTATCTCGCCGCCGTGCTCGTGGATGATGCGCTGGGCTATGGTTAGGCCTAGTCCCGTCGCGCGAGGCTTGGTGGTATAGAAGGGTTCGAAGATCCTCTCTCGCTGTTCCTCCCCAATACCTCTCCCTTGGTCCCTGATCTCCACCTCAGCGTACTCGCGCCCTACATTTCCGGACGCGACCACGGTTATGTCAAGCTGCCCTCCGTCGCCCATGGCCTCGATCCCGTTCAGCACCAGATTCCCCAAGGCCTGGCCGAGCCGTCCTTTGTCCGCCTTTACAGGCAGCACCCCGGGACTGTGATACTCCCGCACCTGCACCCCCATGCTTCGGGCCGTCTCCTGCCACCGCGAGGCCGTATCCTCTACCACTGCGGAGAGGTCACAAAGCTCCAGGTCCAGACGAGGGGAGCGCGTAATCAGCAGAATATCCTCAATGACCCGATTGACCCTCTCCCCCTCCTTGAGGATTCTCTGCAAGGCCTGATGTTTCTCGTCTTCCTCCCCGACCTTGGTCAGCAGATGCTGTATGCCGGCAGCCATCCCCGCCAAGGGGTTGCGGATTTCGTGAGCGACCACGCCCGATATCCCGGCCAAGACGGCCAACCGATCCGCCCTCCTTCTCTCCTCCTCCGCTTCTCTGACCTGTCTCAGATCGCTGAGCATCACGACAGCGCCGTTCGTGCTACCGCCATCACCCCATAGCGGACAGACGCTCATCATAAGCGACAGCGTCTCGCCGTCTCTCTTCACCGCGATTTCCTGCTGCTCGTATGGAAGACCGTGGTCAAGACTATCCCTCACCATCCCGGCGTCCGCTGCCAGCAGACGCTCGATCCCCTGGCCAACAACCTGCTCTTCCTTACAATCTAGGAGGCACTCCGCAGCAGGGTTGATCAGCCTGACCTCACCCTGTCGGTCCACAACCACCAGTCCCTCGGGCATACTCTCCAGTATTACTCTGTTGCGTTCCTCCTGTGCTGACAGCCAATCCAATCGCTCGCCGACGTCACGGAGCTGCGATGAGCCTGCCATCACCGAAGACAGACCGTCGCCCACCTTGTGGAAGAGCTCCATCTCCTGCTCCCCATACTCCAGCCCTCCTCGCCGCCCGATGAACATCAATCCCCGCACCGAAGTCCTGTCCCGCAATGGGACCAAGGCAGTGGCTACATCGCTGCCCAACTTTGCGCTCACGACCTCCACCCATGGATCCGGACCCGCCTCGCTCAAGGGGATTGGTGTCTCCCAACGGCCGAGCGCCTGACCTACCACCCCGCTGAGGGAGATCCTGCGCGCCTGGGACTGCTCCCACAGCCCCGGAGGACAGCGCTTCTGACTGGCCAGCACAAGATTCCCTTCCTCGCCGCCGCCCACGAAGATGGCCACCATGTCCACCCAGCGCAGGCGAATGAGGCCCTCTGCTGCGGCTTCCGCCAGTTCGTGAACTCTGGTACACCGGAGCAAGTCACTCCAGATGCCGTTCAGGGCCTCGGCCCTTCTCAGTGCGCCTTCGACTTCGCGCAGCCGCTGCGACAGGGAGGCCATATCGGCCGGTCCACCCCCCGCTTCCCCTAGGTCGGCCGCGACGCGTCCTTCGTACCTCCTCGCTATGTCTGTCCCGGCCTCCGGCTCGCCTGGAACATCCGGTTCGATCGAAGGCCGCCGCCGCGAAGAATTGAGGGCGTCGGCAACACTGCTGCTCAACTGCGCCAGGTTGATGGGCTTCTCCAGATAATCATAGGCGCCCAGCTTCATAGCCCGCACAGCACTGTCCACCGCAGCATGCCCCGTGAGGACAATAACCGGTAGATGCTCATCCACCTTCCTGATCTCCTGAAGAACCTCGAGACCCTCGCCATCAGGAAGCTTGAGATCCAGCAACACGAGGTCCACAGGCCGTCTCGCCAGCTCTTGGAGACCGTCTCTGGCCGTGTGTACGGCCAGAGTCCGATAGCCCTTCTCTTCCAGGGACTCCTTGAGGAAGTAGCAGAGGGTTTCTTCGTCGTCTACGATCAGGATCCGACCATTCATCGACCTCCTCCCCTGGCCAGGGGAAGCCGCACGACAACCCTGGTCCCTTCCCCTTCTGTGCTGGTTATGTCAAGTTCACCCCGGTGCTCCTGAATGATCCGTTTGGCGATGGGCAGACCTAGCCCCGTCCCTCCTGGCTTGGTGGTGAAGAAGGGGTCGAAGATCTTCGACATTTCCTCTTTTCTGATGCCGGCGCCTTGGTCCTCGATGACCACCTCCAGGTAGCCACCATCGGTTTCGCTCCCCTGATCGCTTTCCATAGGTGTCCTGGCCGCGACCCTGAGCGGGCCCCCGTTGGGCATAGCCTCTATCGCGTTAATCACCAGGTTCGAGAACACCTGTTCCAAGCGCATTCCGTCCGCTCTGAGGTCCGGCAGACCGGGCGCATATTCTGTAAACATCTCTACTCCCCGGCTCGCAGCTTTCTGCCGGCACTCATTGACCACCTCAGCCAGGATCTCAGAGACGTTGCAGGGTGCGAGATTGAGTCGAGGGGGGCGAGATATCAGCAGGATGTCGTCGATGGTGCGACTGACCCGCTCACCTTCCTTCCGAACCCTGGTCAGGGCCTCGTGTCGCTCATCCCCCTCGGCGAATTTGCCCAGCAGATGCTGAATGCCGGCCGCCATGCCCGCCAGCGGATTGCGGATCTCGTGGGCCATCACCGCCGACCACTCCCCAAGCAAGGCCAGACGATCCAGCCTGATCCTCTCCTCCTCCAGTTCTTTCTCTCTGCTCAGGTCGCGCAGTATGACCACGGCGCCATTGACCCGGCCCCCTTCTCCGCGCCAGGGAGAGACGCTCATCCCCAGAGGCAGGCTCTCCCCTCCGTCCCTCCTCACCAGGATCTCCTCGCTGGGATAGGCCAGTTCCCTATCCATGCTGTCGCGCACTACTCTGGCCCCGCGCCCAAGCAACTGATCGACCGAACCACCCAGGACATCCTTCTCCTTGCGTCCCAGAAGGCTCTCGCCAGCACGGTTCAGGAGGCGTACTCTGCCCTCTCGGTCCACGACCACCAATCCGTTGGTCATGTCCTGGAGCACGCTCTCACTGAAGCGGCGCATGGTGCCCATCTCGCTCACCGTACGCTGTAGCCTCTGGATCAGCCGCGTGTTCTCGATGGCCAGTCCTACCTGGCTTCCCACGGTGGTCAGCAGGGCTACGTCCTCATCCGTGAATCGGCGGTCTCCTCGGGAGTAGATGCTGATCACCCCGAAGACCTGGTCTTTCGACGCCAAGGGGATTCCTGCCTGCCTGCCCGTCCTCCTTGCCGGCTTCGCGGCCTGGGCATCGGCTGGGCCCGGCGGATCCGAGTGCACCAGAAGCCTGCCTGCCCTGGCCACCTCCTCGGCCAACACGCGAGGACCATCGGGCCAGCCCAGCTCTTTCATCAGCTCGCCGGTCAGACCCTGTTTCACTATAGGAGTCAAGGACATAGCCCCATCCCCGCCAGTGTCCAGGTAGGCGACCCCGCACTCCGACTCAGTCAGCTCCATGACCTTGTCCATCACCTTGGACAGCATCTCTTCCAGGTCGGCGGCGCCGCTTAGGGTGTTTGCTATCGAATTTACTGCCGAGAGATAGCGGGTCCGGAGCTGCATCAGCCCGCTTAGCCTCTCCGCGTCTCGCTCGTCGCGAAGTGTGCCCACGATCATCTTGCGTCCCGACTCGGACACCGCCTGAACTCTTAGACTTGCCGGTATCTCGCCTCCGTGGCTGTCCACGAGGGACATGCGATCCAGGGACGCCCAGCCTTCACGCAAGGCTTTCTCCGCACACGCCCTCACCGCACGCCTGTGAACCGGCGCAACCAGGTCCGATAGCCCCATTGTCAACAGCGCGTCTTTGGGATACCCACTCAGCGACTCCAGCCCGCGGCTTGCCTCCAGTAGACTGAGGTCCCCAGTCGCTGTGAACACGACCTCGCGGTCAGCTTCCGCCTGCGTCTGGTGCTGAACCCGTCCGTGCTCGGCAGGGGTGCCGACCTCCGCGGCCCGTCCGCGCATTCTCAGCACCAGGAAGGCGGCGTTACCCAGGAACAGGCCGACCACGAGGATCATCAGCAGCCCAGTCACTGTGCTCGCGCTCAGTCGAGCGCTGGGCTCGGCTGCGGCCAGTAGAGCGCCAAACCATGCCCGGTCGATCTGCTCTTTGATCCCCAGCACCTCAATGGAAGCTAGGCCGTGGTTCAGCACTGTGAGCGCCGCGCCTGCCTCTGTCGGCACAGCAAAGGAGTAGCTCAGCGACCGCTCGGGCAGGCCTACCAGTTTGACGTCACTTTCCAGGCCAGCCCTCTGCGCTGCGTGCAACCCGCTCATCTCGTCCGCCAGCAGGGCTACCACCTGGTCCCCCACCACGGCGCGCAGCCCCTCTTGGGCGCTCTGCACCACTATCGGCGAGATCTCCGGCTCACCTGCTACCGCTTGCTGAGCCGCCGTCCCAGCCTGGACAGCGACCTCTCGCCCGCGCAGATCTTCCCAGCGGGCGATGTCGAAGCGATCAGAACGCACGAAGATCGCCAACGAGGTGGCAGCGTAGGGCTCGGTGAAGCCATACTGCCCGCTGGTCTCGGCGCTCTGCACCATGCCCATTACGGCGTCGACCTCTCCGTTGGCCAGGGCGATCGACGCCTCCTCCCGGGTCATGGGACGGACCTCTATGCCCACTCCGAGGATTGGCCCCAGGCTCTCCGCGAGGTCCAACTCATAACCCTGGTAAGCGCCCTCAGCCTCAGAGAACCCAAAAGGAGGCTCATCCCATCTTCCGGCAAACCGCAACTGGTTCCTGTCCGCTAGCCAGGCTCGCTCCTCCTCCCCTAGCGCGGTTACGCCTGGCGGCTCCTTTCCGCCCCGCAGCAGGTATCCTGTCACCACGACGATCACCAAGACGCCCAGGAGGGAAGCAGCCAGAACCACGTATCGGGCTCGCAGCCTCACGAGGTCACTGATTGTGGACATCTCACCTCAGTTCTGAGGGCAGGATCTTGAGTTCCTGCCTGTACTTGGCTACGGTGCGCCTGGCCACGGTGATACCGGCCTGGGAGAGCAAGTCCGCCAACTCTCCGTCGGTGAGGGGCCTGCTCTCATGCGAGATCCAGTCCTTGATCATCGCCTTGGCCCTCAGTGAGCCATCGAAGAAGTCCGCCAGGGCAACGATGTGCCCATCGGGCAATAGAGCGTATTTAGAGGCCACCGCCCTGCTGACCGTCGATTCGTGCAGGCCGAGCTTCTGAGCCAACTGGGCCCTGGTCAGAGGGCGGAGGCATGTGGCGTCATGGAGCAAGTACTCCCTCTGATAATCCGCCACTCCCTGGACCACTGCGCGCAGGGTCAGCCACCTCTGGCGCCAGCCGGAGATGAACAGTTGTGACCTCTCCAGGCATCTCCGGACGTGCTCCTGCCCCTCCGCGTCCTTTTGCCCCCCTGCCCGGCCCAAAAGCTCCCAGCAGTCTTGATAGGCCTGGTCCAGACCGAGGTGGAAACACCTCTCCGCCGGGAACTGTATCTCAAACTCCTCCTGTCCTGGCAAACCGTGCACACTGATGATCACGTCGGGCCTCAGATAGGGGGCGTCAACCGGGCTATCTGCGGCGATAGAGGACTGGACGCAAGCGGCGATGGGATAGGGATGCAGATTGCTGCTGATGAAGTCCCGCGCCTGAGCCACGTCATCGGCCGAAACCAGCAGGCTCTTCGCGACCCTGTCCAGCTTGCCCTTGCACAGCGACTCCCAGTGGCCCTGGATCAGGCTACGGCTCAGCTGCACCGTCTCCTGGTCACCCTCGAGGGTCTCAAGCTGGATCAGCAGGCTTTCCTCCACCGTTCTCGCCCCGACGCCCACGGGCTCCTGCCTCTGGATCACCGAGAGCACCTCCCGCACGTGACCTACCGGTACGTCAACCGCCAGGGCGATGCTCTCCAGATCGCAGTCCAGAAAGCCATGCTGGTCCAGGTTTTCCAGGAGGAGAGAGGCGATTTCCAGTTCGGTGCTCGAGAGTTGAGGGGACAGTTGCCAAAGGAGATGATCACGGAGAGACCACGGCGCCGCCACGGTGGAGAAGGGATCCCATTCGTCCTCAGGGGCGTCCAACCACCGTCCAGAAAGCGGCTCCTCATCCAGGGTCCGCCCTGAGCCTCCATAACGATTACCGTCGCAGTGAGGACAAGACCTGCCGGAGTACCTCGAGCCGCATCTCTCGCAGTAGCCAGCCTCAGTGACCTGCAACGCTGGGTTTTCTGCTAACTCCCTCTGGATGGCCTGTTCCAGTTCGCCGGAGGGAAGCTCCAGCAGACCGCTTACCACCACCGTCTTGGGAGTCGGCTTTGGCTTGGCTACCGGTGAGACCCCCAGTCGGACATCCATTGTGGCTCCTGGGACACATCTCGGACAGCGAGTTCGTACGATCACGCACTACTCATAGCGTGATCGGTCAGGATGTGTAAGATTGCGCATCCTTCGCCAGTCTAGCACGCAGGACTCACCAATCCCTCACGAAACAGTACCCGGCCAGAGACAGATTGCGCCTGATTTACTTATAGCACCGCTGCTAGTGATTTGTCAAGTGTGGATAAATCATCAGCCCAAGGCCGGGGAGGTGTCCCAACCCCGGTGAGGCCCACCCCTGATGATGCTCGTGTCGCCTGCTACCTGCTCCGAGACAATCAGAGTTCACCAAGCCTGTCACATCGGCGACTTGCGCTCGGCTTGGCTATCGACGATGATACTGCGCTGGCAGGGGTC
>DATEXS010000068.1:0-25005 GCA_035256725.1 Anaerolineae bacterium | reverse complement strand
CTGGGGATGACCTCCTTCAGTTTCTTCACCAGGGCGCTGCCCTTGGCGTATGCCTGATCCCTGTGCATGATGAGAGAGAGGGCGTCAACGGGTTGCTGGTTGACCAGAAGTTCGAGCTTGACCAGGTCCCCTGGTCTATAACCCGAGAGCGAATAGTCCAGGGACGCGTATCCTCTGGTGCGAGACTTAAGCTGATCGTAGAACTCAACGATCATTTCCCCCAAGGGCATCTCGTAGGTAAGGAGCACCCGCTGGGGGGCCAAGTATTCCATGGACCCGTACTCGCCGCGCCGAGACGTGACAAGCTCCATGATGGGCCCGATGTAGTCGTCAGGGCTGAAGATGCTGATCTTGACCCAGGGTTCTTCGACAGTCTCGATGTCTATGGGAGGCGGGAGGTCGGCAGGACGATCCACCTCCACCAGTTCGCCGTTCTTGGTGAGGACGTGGTATTCCACGCTGGGCGCGGTAGCCAGGAGATTGAGGTCGTATTCCCTCTCCAGACGCTCCTGGACGATTTCCATGTGGAAGAGGCCCAGGAAACCACACCGAAAGCCGAAACCCAACGCCTGAGAGTCCTCGGGTTGGTATGAGAGCGAGGCATCGTTGAGATGCAGTTTGTCCAGAGCGTCCGTCAGCAGATGGTACTCTTCCGCTTCGGCGGGATAGAGGCCGGCGAAGACCATCGGTTTGATGGGCCGGTACCCGGGGAGTGCTTCTTTAGCGGCCTCGGCGGCGGTGGTTATGGTGTCGCCCACAGAGCAATCCCGGACGTTCTTCAGGCCGGTGGCCACATAGCCCACTTCTCCGGTGCCAAGCTGCTCCACCGGGGTCATCCCCGGCCCGAAGATGCCGATCTCCAGAGGCTCGAAGCCCCGCTGGTTGGAGATCAACTTGAGCTCGTCACCGTCCGTGAGTTGCCCGTCCACGACCCTGATGTAGGCGACCACGCCTTTGTAGGGATCGTAGTGGGAGTCGAAGATGAGGGCTCGCAGCGGAGCGTCAGCACCTCCCTGGGGCCTAGGCACGGTTCTCACGATGGCTTCCAGTACGTCCTTGGTGCCTGTGCCCTCTCTGGCGGAGGTGCGGAGCACGTCTGCTGACGGGATACCGAGCAGGTCCTCCAACTCTTGGGACACTTCCTCTGGACGGGCTCTGGCCATGTCGATCTTGTTGGCCACGGCCACAATGGCCAGGTTGTGGTCCAGGGCCATGTACAGGTTAGCCAGGGTCTGGGCTTCCACACCCTGGCTGGCATCCACTACGAGGACGGCTCCCTCGCAAGCGGCAAGCGCTCTCGAGACCTCGTAAGTGAAGTCCACATGGCCAGGGGTGTCGATGAGGTTGAGTTCGTACACCTGGCCATCGTTGGCGCTGTACATCATGCGCACCGCCGAGGCTTTGATGGTGACACCCTTCTCGCGCTCCAGGTCCATCTGGTCCAGAACCTGGTCGGCCATCTCGCGCGGGGAGATGGTGCCTGTGTATTCGAGCAGGCGGTCGGCCAGTGTGGACTTGCCGTGGTCGATGTGAGCGATGATGCTGAAGTTTCTGATATGATCCTGGTCCATGGTTCAAGAAGGGGGCCTCCGCATGTGGTGTGCATGCGTTCCCCCTAAGTCATTATACTTGAGCGTAGCCCAAACCGAAAGATCCCCCGGTGTGGCGCGACGACGCCTGTGCTTGAGATAAGACCTTTGGCGGATGGGCGGCTAACCGGCCAAGGGTCTCGTTGGGATGGTACCGTCCGCCGCAGTGTCGGCCGCCCACTTGCCCCCGGACCATGATGCAGAGATGCACTGAGTGGCTCTGCCGTGTCCGGCTGAGAATCGCGCCTCGGGCACCTCGATCTCTAGCCAAGGGAGGACGGTGGCCACGCCTGAGCAGCCGCGGTGCTTGACAAAGGATGGAAGCGGATGCTATAATGGACTGAGTTTGGAGGTGCTGACGTGCTGTTCTATTTGCAGGTTGTGCAAATCATCATCTCGGTTTGTCTCATTGTAGCCGTTCTCCTTCAGGTCAAGGGTCGCGGTCTGGGAGGGATCTTCGGAGGCAGCGACGCCGGGATATACAAGACCCGTCGGGGTGCAGAGAGGACCCTGTTCAACCTCACCGTTGTCCTGGTTGTCCTTTTCTTCGTCTTCGCGCTGGCTTCGGTGATTGTCCAGCCCTAGGGCCGCCTTATCAGGTCCGCCGGTTGCCGTAGTTCCCCGGAAGGAGCCGAACCCTACCCTTGACAAGACACATCCGCTGGCAGGCCGTTATCGCCATTGTGGGCGTTGTCCTCATTGTCGTTCTCCTCGGATACATTGCCTACACTACCACCACTGTGGTCGTCCCTGACGTTGGCGGCACCTATGTGGAGGGGATGGCAGGACGGCCCAGCTACATCAACCCCGTCCTCTGTCAGTATAACCAGGTTGACAGGGATCTGGTGTCCCTGATCTTCTCTAGCCTCACCGAGATCAACGAGCGCGGCGAGATAGTGCCCGCCCTGGCCCGGGACTGGGACGTGTCTGAGAATGGGCTGGTGTACACCTTCTACCTGCGCAGGGATGTCGTCTGGCACGACGGTGAGCCCTTCACTGCCGACGACGTGCTATTCACTGTCGCAGCCATGCAGCACGAGGAGTATCAAGGCCCGCCCGAGTTGGGTGAACTGTGGAGGACAGTGACTGCGGAGAAGATCAACGACTACACAGTCTCGTTTACCCTTCAGGCGCCGCTGGCCACGTTCCTGGACTATACGACGGTGGGTGTGCTGCCGGAGCACCTGCTGGCCAGCGTGCCGGCAGGCGAGCTGCCCCGGGATCAATTCAACGTTCGTCCCGTAGGTACCGGGATGTTCAAGATAAGCGAGGTCAGTGGTGACTACGTGATCCTAGAGGCCAACCCGGACTACTACGGCGCGAAGCCTTTGCTGTCCAAGGTGGAGTTCAAGTTCTATCCCGACTACCAGAGCGTCTTCGCTGCCTACCAGCAAGGGGAGGTGGAGGGGATAAGCGAGGTCCTGCCGGAAGACCTGCCTCGGGTTCGGCAGGAGCAATACCTCAATCTGTATACGGCACGTCTGTCGAGCTACACCTTGATCTTCCTGAACCTTGATCTTCCCATCTTCGAGGACAAGGAGGTTCGCCAGGCACTGTTGTGGAGCATCGATCGGCAGCGGATCATAGATCAGGTCCTGGACGGGCAAGGCCTCGTGGCCAGCAGCCCGATCATGCCTGACAGCTGGGCCTATAACCGTGACATCCCACAGTACGAATACGATCCCCAGATGGCCGCTCGGTTGCTCACCGAGGCGGGCTGGGTGGACACGGATGCGGATGGCGTGCGCGAGAATGAGGGGGTGAGGCTGGAGTTTACCCTGCTGACCAACAAGGATCCGGTGCGCAGGCAGCTCATCGAGGAGATCGCGCGCCAGTTGTGGGACGTGGGAGTCAGGGTCGTGCCAGTGGTGGAAGATAGCACCTGGGTGGTGAACGAGGCCCTGCGCCCACGCGAGTTTGATGCGCTACTGTATAGTTGGGGCAACCTTCCTACTGACCCCGATCCGTATCTGATGTGGCATTCTACCCAGATCGGTGGCGACGGACAGAACTATGCGGGTCTCCGTAGCGTGGAAATAGACCAACTGCTGGAGCAAGGGCGTCAGAGCACGGATCAGGGCGAGAGGACGCGGCTATACCGGGACTTCCAGGATCTCTTTGCCGACGAGGTGCCCTCGCTGCTGCTGTACTATCCAGTCTACAACTACGCCGTGGATGAGATGGTGAAGGGTGTTCAACTCAGCCCCATGATGGACGCCAGTGACCGCTTTCGGACGGTGGACCAGTGGTACATCAAGACGCGCAGGATGATGGTCAGCGAGACGGGCGAGCAATGACTTGACAAAGGGGTGTAGCAGGGATATACTTTTTCTAGATACTGGCCGAGGTGGCGGAACAGGCAGACGCGCTGCGTTCAGGGCGCAGTGGGGGTATCCCCGTAAGGGTTCGAGTCCCTTTCTCGGCACCAGACAATGAAGCCCCGACGCATATCGGGGCGCTTTTGTTGGCGGTGGGGTGAGCATTCTTGGGGTGTGGCCTGATTGTGGGGGCCGGGGAACCATTTGCCTCTCGGGATCGTCTGCTAACTAAGGAAGCGTCCCCAGGGGGGCTCTGTTTGCATGCTGAAGAGGAGGTCAAGTCGAGATGTCGAGAATAGGGATTATCATGGGAGCGGTTGGCCTGGCGTTGCTGGTGGTCTTGATGGTGTTGCAGCTGATGGTGGTCCTGCCGGGCGCTGCCAGGCCAGGCTCTGCTGTCGAGCCTACGGGGATCACAGTCATGGCGCAGGGAGAGGCGTCCGCCGAGCCGGATTTGGCCTTGATCACCATCGGGGTAGAGACGAGAGATCCGGAGGCCCGCCCGGCCGCGGAGAAGAATGATGAGCAGATGGCAGAGGTGATGGCAGCTCTCCAGGGAATGGGAGTAGCCAAGGAGGATATCCAGACCGTTGACTACAGTATCCGGGCGGAGATCGATTGGAGTGGTGGCGAGCAGCGGGTTCTTGGGTACGTGGTTAGCAACTCCGTGCTGGTCAAGCTGAGGGACTTGGACAAGGTTGGGGACGTGGTAGGTGCGGTGACAGAGGCGGGGGCCAACAATATCTACGGTATTCAGTTCAGCTTCGACGATCCCGCCGCGCTGAGGGAAGAAGCCCGTACCGAGGCGATGGCCGAGGCCCAAGAGAAGGCCGAGGCCCTCGCGGAATTGGCCGGGATCCGGCTTGGCAAGCCACGATACATCAACGAATCATTCGGAGAGTCTCCACCCTTCTACACGGAACAGGCGTACGCCGCGTCGGGAGGCATGGGGGACGGGGGTGTTTCGATGATGCCTGGCCAGTTGGAGGTCGTCATTCAGGTGCAGGTGACCTACGACATCGGGTAGGCCCAACCGCTTCGCGCGAGCGCTAAGGCAAGTTCTGTGGGACCGCCGCACTCGAGCCGGTCCCTTTCTCAAGGGACGCCTGTGCTGGAGAGAGGACCTCGATAGCACAGGAGACGGCCGCGCCGCATTCGGGGCGTAGCCGGGATGGATCCCCAGGCCAGTTGGGGTCGATGCGACTGCCCAAGGTGCTCTCATGCCAGCTATCCTGGGGCGGCATAGCCGCGGAGGATTGGGCGAGGAGGGAACTATCTGGCAAGCTGCAACGTCTGGATTGCAGGTGAAAGATTGACAAGGGCACCGACAAATCGGGGCTCTAAGGAGGGAAAGTCAAGATGTCTAGAGCAGGGCTTATTGTAGGAGTCGTTGTGCTGGTGCTACTAGCGGTGCTGCTGGTGCTTCAACTGTTGGCTATAGTGCCAGGCGCTGGCAGGCCCGGGGCCGCTGCGGAGCCCACGGGGATCGCGGTGGTGGCGGAAGGGAAGGCGTCTGCGAAACCGGATCTGGCCATGATCACGCTGGGAGTCGAGACCAGAGACGCCGAAGCGCAGAAGGCCGCTGAGCAGAACAACGCTCAGATGGCGGATGTCATGGCCGCGCTCCGGGCTATGGGCATCGCCGATGAGGATGTCCAGACTGCGGACTACAGCATCCGGGCTGAGATCGACTGGAGTGACGGCGAGCAGCGGGTGCTTGGCTACATAGTTAACAACTCCGTGGTGGTCAAGATAAGGGATATGGATAAGGTAGGAGACGTACTGGATGCAGCGACGGAGGCCGGAGCCAACAACATCTACGGCATCCAGTTTACCTTCGATGATCCCTCGGCCCTGCGCGAGCAGGCGCGGGCAGCAGCAATGGCTGAGGCGCGCAAGAAGGCGGACGCCCTGGCCCAACTCGCTGGTGTAGGCCTGGGTAGGCCGCGGTACATTAGCGAATCGTTCACAGAGAATCCTCCTCTCTACGCCGAGCGCGCATTGGCTTTGGCACCCTCAGAGGGTGGAGGGACAACGCCTGTTTCGGCAGGCGAGCTGGAGGTTATAGTGCAGGTACAGGTCACCTACGACATCCGCTAGGGCTGAATCTGCCTTGCACCTGAGGTCCTGAGAGGCCGCCTCAACCCAGTTGAGGTGGCCTCTTTTGCCTGGGCTCGGTTGCTGTGGTATACTAGCGCCACAAGACGTAAACCGGCCCTCGCTCGGCCTCCGGTGGACCGGGACGGGCGTCGGCGAGACCCGGACCAGCAATCCGTAGAAGGGCACCCGTGGGGCAAGCGGTTCCCCTCGTGCGCCAACTTGGCGAGCGTGCCGCACCCCCTGACCAGAAAGAGGTAGCTAGAAGATGTCGGTATGGGAGTCTCTGAAAGGGGTTTTCTTTCCTTCAGCACCTGAGCCACTGAGCAAGGGCATGTTCCACTACATGACGCCGGATGGCGCGGAGGAACGATACCGCTTGCATCTGCGCGTCGAGGGCAACGGTGAAGGCATTTTGGTGATAAACGCTTCCAAGATACTGCATCTCAATCAAACCGCGACCGAGCTTGCCCAAATGGTGCTTCAGGACAAGGATGTGGATGCCGCGGTGAAGGAGATCAGAAGACGCTATAAGGTCTCAGAAGGAACGGCGCGTGCCGACTACGAGCATCTGAGAGACAACATCCGGACGCTGGCCACCACTGACGACATCTGCCCCATTTCCTACCTCGACGTACAGCGGATCGAGCCCTTCGAGACACCGGTCTCAGCTCCCTATCGCATGGACCTTGCAATCACCTATGCCTGCAACGCCGACTGCGGGCATTGCTACGTTGGCCGGCCCAGGGACATGGAGAGCCTGAGCACCCCCGAGTGGAAACAAGTCATCGAGAAGCTGTGGGACATCGGTATCCCGCATGTGGTCTTCACAGGGGGGGAGGCGACTATGCACCCAGATCTGGCCGAGCTAGTGCGGCACGCCGAAGATGTGGGGCTGGTGAGCGGTTTGCTCAGCAACGGGATCAAGCTTGCTGAGCAGGACTACTTGCAGCAGTTGGTGGAGGCAGGGATCGACCATCTCCAGGTTACCCTGGAGTCGCACGATGAAGAGATGCACAACCGCATGGTTGGGGCCGAGGTGTGGGCCCAGACGGTGCAAGGGATCAAGAACGCCGTCGCCACCGACGTCTATACGATCACCAACACCACGTTAACCACACTCAATACTGCTCACATCGAGAAGACCATCGAGTTTCTCAAGAGTCTGGGCATCGAGGCTTTCGCCTGCAACAGCCTGATCTATTCGGGCAGGGGCCTTTCCAGCGGGATCGGCATCCCCGAAGAGGAACTGGAAGGGCTCATGGTCAGGGTTCGTGACAAGGCCATAGCCGAGGGTATGAGACTGATCTGGTATACGCCGACCCAATATTGCGAGTTCCACCCGGTGGAGTTGGAGCTGGGAGCCAAGTTCTGCACCGCGGCCAGGTACAACATGTGCATCGAGCCGAATGGCGACGTGATCCCCTGCCAAAGCTACTACGCAAGCCTGGGCAATATCCTCAAAGACGATTGGGAGTCCATCTGGCACCACCCCACGGCAGAGAAGCTCCGAAACAGAGATTGGGTGATGGAGAAGTGCCGGACCTGCGACGAACTACCGTTGTGTGGCGGTGGCTGCCCACTTTATCTGGAGAATCAAGGCGCGCTGTGCGTAGAGAGCGGCTCCACCGCGGTCTAGAGCCGGGGCATCATCGAGGGCAGCATTCTGTAGTGGTTCCAACAGAGTAGCGGACCGGAGCGACGCGCGTGCCTCTGACAGTGGAGCAATGGCACCGGCAATTCCTCCGCCAGGCCCGTTGGACGCGGGGAATTCGCTCCCACTTGTATCGGGCAGCTGGGCTACGAACGGCGCGAGCGGTTCTGGATGTGGGCTGTGGCACTGGTGCGATCACTGAGGAGCTGGCCCGGCGCACCGCTGGGCGGGTCACTGGCTTGGATCTGGATCCGGCGATGATCGACTTCGCGTCCTCGGGAGCCAACGACGTCCAGTGGCTACTAGGAGACGCGCATACTCTCCCCCTGGAGACCCAAAGCTTCGATCTCGTGCTCTGCAATTTCCTACTCCTGTGGACGACAGACCCAGAATTGGTGGTATCGGAGATGGCGCGAGTGGTCAGGGAAGGCGGCGTGGTGCTGGCGACCACCGAACCGGACTATGGCGGCCGCATAGACTATCCCGAGGGCATCGCCCTGGGTCCTTTGATGGAGGAGTCTCTGCGGCGCGAGGGAGCCCATCCTCGCATCGGGCGGCGTCTTAAGGCGCTTTTCTCCTCAGCGGGCCTGCAAGCGCAGTCTGGGGTAATCGCCTCCATGTGGGACGACAGGCAACTGGCGCAGGAGTTCGATGCCGAGTGGGACTTCATTTTCGAGACGCTCAGCAACGTGGCCGAGGGAGCGGAACTGGAGGGGTATCGGGAGAAGGAGAGGGAAGCCCTAGAGGAAGGGTCGCGTGTGGTGTTCATGCCCAACTTCTGGGCGTTGGGTAGGAAGCCAGCTGGCTGTTGAGCGGTCACCTAGGTGATTAGGGGAGGGTTAGCCATGGGCATGCTGGAGGATGAACACAGGGATGAGGTGGCTAGTCAGCTAGCGGGGCTGAGGAATCCAGTGCGGCTGGTGATGTTCACACAGGCCCTGGAATGCGATTTCTGCGAAGAAACCCGAGAGCTGGTGGAGGAGCTAGCCTCCCTATCCGACCAGGTGAACGCGGTGATCTACGACTTCGTAGCCGACAAGGACAAGGCCGAGGAGTACGCGATAGACAAGATCCCAGCCATTGCCGTGTTGGGCGAGAGAGACTACGGGGTGCGCATCTACGGGATCCCGGCGGGCTACGAGTTCACCTCTCTCATCGAGGCCATCAAGATGGTGTCGGCGGGGCAGTCGGGATTGTCCGAGGCTACGAAAGAGGCGCTGGCGCAAATCGAGCAGCCCGTCCATTTTCAGGTGTTCGTGACGCCGACCTGACCTTACTGCCCCGGCACGGTCGTGCTGACGCACCGGATGGCGGTCGAGAGTGACTACGTCACAGCCGACATGGTGGAGGCCACCGAGTACCCTCATCTGGCGGTCAAATATCAGGTGAGGGGGGTGCCGCGCACCGTGATCAACGAGTCCCATTTCGTGGACGGTATGGTGCCCGAGGCGGTGATGCTGGCAAAACTGTTGCAGGCCCTGGGAAAGCCGCAGGCGGGCGCGGCGGCTGAGTAGCGGCCTGGTTCTAGGGGAACTGCGCTTTGCTGGATCTTTCCATCATCATCGTCAACTGGAACACCAGGCAGCTCTTGCGCGATTGCCTGCTATCCATCTATGCCAGTGAAGGCGACTTTGCCTTCGAGACGGTGGTAGTTGACAATTGCTCTCAGGACGCAAGCTGCCTGATGGTGGCGGAGGAGTTCCCTCAAGTCCACTTGATCAAGAGCGAGATCAATGGCGGCTACGCCTATGGGAACAATCTGGGCCTGCGACAGTTCCATGCGCGCTACTACCTCCTGCTGAACCCGGACACTGTGCTTCCGGCTGATGCCCTCGAAGGCATGCTTGAGTTCATGGAGGCGAACCCCGACGTGGGAATGGCTGGCCCCAAGCTGGTTTTGGCCGATGGCAGCCTGGATTTGGCCTGTAAGCGAGGTTTTCCCACGCCGGCGAACTCTTTCTACAAGCTCTTTGGTCTGAGCCGGGTCTTCCCCAACAGCAGGCGCTTCGGGCAATACAACATGACCTATCTCGATCCTGACCAGGTAGCTGAAGTGGACTCGGTGGTGGGGGCCTTCATGATGGTCAGAGGCCAGGTAGTGGAACAAATCGGCGGTTTGGACGAGGCGTATTTCATGTACGCCGAGGACCTCGATTGGGCACTGAGGGCCAAGCAGGCTGGCTGGAAAGTGTACTACTATCCCAAGGTCACCGTCCTGCACTACAAAAGACGGTCCAGCGAGCAGAACAGCAAGAAGGCTCGCTATGAGTTCTGGCGTGCCATGTACATCTTCTATCGCAAGCACTACGCAGAGGGCACGCGGTTGGGGCTCCACTGTCTGGTGCTAGGGGGGTTGACTCTGCTCGGGGGTGGCGGTATGCTCAGGGAGATCGTGCGCTCAGAAAGGCAGCGAGGAGCAGCGGAGGCCTAGCGATGAGGGGCAAGAGCGGATTCCTGTACACAGGGCTGCTGGTCTTCATAGATGTGGTGATGATGGTCCTGGCTTTCGTATTCTCCTACTTCTTGAGGCTATGGACTGAGAGGTTGACGCCTGCGGATATCGGCACCTTTGGGAGCTATTTGAGCGTTCTGGTGATACAGGTGCTCACCCTGGTGGCAATATTCTTCTTCGCCAGGCTCTACCACACCCAGCGAGGCATGTCGCACGTAGACGAGTTCTACTCGGTCTTCGTCGCCGTTTCCGTGGGTGCCATCATGTCTGTGGCCTTCAATGCTTTCCTCATCAGAAACGGCCCAGATTATTCGCGCCGCATGATCGTGCTCAACTGGGCACTGACCATTGTGTTGGTGACCATTGGTCGGTTGCTCTATGCCCGGCTGAAGTGGGCCCTTCAGAGCAGGGGCGTGGGTGCAGCCAGAGTTCTCATTGTGGGCACCGGCGAGACGGGCCGGATGGTACTGCGGGCGATCCAGCGGTCGCCGGGCTTGGGATACGAACTGGTGGGTATGGTCAGCCACGGTTCGCAGTTGAAGGACCTGGGTGTTCCTGTTCTGGGAACGACGGAGGAACTCTCCTCGCTGATCGCCTCCCAGCAGATTGACGAGGTGATCATCGCTTTGCCGGACGCCCCCAGCGGGGAGATCCTGCCCATCATTTCAGATTGTCATCGCGCCAAGGTGGCCACCAGGGTCTACCCAAGTGCGTTCCAGCTTATAACCTCTGATCTCAGTATTGGCCACCTGGGTGGGCTGCCCTTGCTCACCGTGAGAGACACGGTGCTGAGGGGCTGGCGGCTCACTCTCAAGCGGACGATGGACGTGGTCGGGAGCGGGATAAGCCTGGTGACGCTCTCTCCCCTGATGCTGCTTCTGGCGGTGCTCATCAAGCTGGATTCGCGGGGCCCCGTGTTCTACACCCAGGAACGGATGGGACTCGATGAGAAGCCTTTTCAGATGATCAAGCTCAGGTCCATGAAGGCGGGCGCGGAGGACGAGACGGGGCCGGTCTGGGCGGTCAAGGAGGACCCACGGCGGACCAGGCTGGGAGCATTGATACGCCGCTTCTCCCTGGACGAGCTGCCCCAGTTCATCAATGTCTTTCTGGGGGAGATGAGCCTGGTTGGGCCTCGGCCGGAGAGACCGGTCTTCGTCGAACAGTTCAAGCAGCTTATCCCCCGCTATGTGGAGAGACACCAGGAGAAGGCAGGGATGACCGGTTGGGCTCAGGTCAATGGCCTGCGAGGGGATACCTCCGTGGTGGAGAGGACGAAGTACGATCTGTACTACATTGAGAACTGGTCCATCTTGTTCGATCTAAAGATCCTGATCAAAACTTTCTTCACCTTCTTCCGACAGAAAACTGCCGTGTGATCCTCGCGTACACGCTCCATCGATCCATACCCCCTCAGGTGACTTGTTTCTCCGGCTCGGTGGAGGTCTGGCTAGGCCTTGCTCGCAGGAAAACCACTAGTCAGGTGTCTCTTGACCAGCATGGATTGGAATCAGGGGTGCGAAACACCCAAGGCAATGGGGCTGCTAGCCGGGGAGAGTACCGGTGAGACGCGGTTCGGCGAGGTGTGCGAGCGGCTCGATCGACTTTCGGGCGGCTTGTCCGAGCCCACAACCGGGCGCCTAAAGGTGTCCGTCGGTCGTTCTTGCCCCTGGGTCCAGTCAGCTGTCAACCATGGCGCGCCAGGCCAATCTGAGTTCTCTGATCGCCCGATTGGTTTCTTGCCTGTAGTAGCGTTGCTGGCTTGGCACCACGACCGCCAGGATGAAGTCCTCTCCGTCGATCTCAAAGCAGCGACAGATCAGGCGTAGGCGGTCGTCGGCCCTCACCGACACCTCATCCAACCGGCCCATGCCCACCTGATCCTGTGTCTGCTGCGCCACACTTCTGAGCAGGGCGACCATGGCGGCTGTGATCTCCGGGTCGTACTCCGATGGCGCCCTGGCGACGGGCAGTCCGTCGCTGCTGGCGAGCACAGAGGCCTGGAACCTTCCGTCTTTGTTGATCTTCTCGAGGGTTTCCTCGAAGGAGGTCTTGGCCATGGGACTATAGCTTGGATACAATCAGGTTGATGGCGGCCTTGAGGGTCTCCAGCACGCCGACGCCGTCGGTGGCAACGGACTGAAACTGGGGGGCACCGTCGCGGGCCAACTGTATCCGCAAAAGCGCGATCGGGGCTATGCTGCGCAGGTCGCGCTTGTTGTATTGCAGAACCATGGGAAACTCGTCGGGATTCATTCCCAGCGCCATAAGGTTCTCCTCCAGACTGCGCATTGCTTCGATGTTCGCCTTGAGCCGATTCAGTTGCGAATCGGCTACATACACCACGCCGTCCGCTCCCTGGAGCACCAATCTGCGGCTGGCCACGTAGCACGGCTGACCAGGCACGGTGTAGAGATTGAACTTGGGTTTGAGCCCCTTGATACGGCCTAGTTCGAGCTGCATGAAGTCGAAGTAGAGGGTCCGGTCTCCGCGGGTTTTGAGGGAGATTAGATCCCCTCTGAGGCGAGGGTTGGTCCTGGAGTGGACGTACTCCAGGTTGGTCGTCTTCCCGCTGAGGGCTGGCCCGTAGTAGACAAGCTTGAGGTTGATCTCGCGCATTTTCCAGTTTACGAACATCATGACCCCCACCGGAAATGGCGCGAGCTATCTAGATCAGATGAAGGCCTCATCTAGCCCTTTCGCGAGCGCCTCGCCGAAGTCCTTATCCACCAGCGAACTGGCCCTCTCCATCCAGGGTTCCAGTTCAGTTGCCACGGCGAGCAGTTCGTTGACAGCCAATCTGGCGAAAATGCGCACCAAGCCTATCTGGGTCATCTCGTCGAAGATGATCACCAGCAGGAAGTTCTCCGGGACCGACGAGATGAATATGCTGCGCCTTTGCCCCTCGTGGAAGAGATATGAGAAGGGCGCTGATTCGCCCATTTGCCTGGCCAACTCCCCCGTGGCCGCCATGTTGCTGGCCGCTACAGCGGCCAGGGGGGCGGTGTCAAACGTAGTCCCTTTGCCGCTCTCGCTGATCAACTGCCCGCTACCGTCGGCCAGGAATACGCAGATCGCCCTACTTCTGTCCAACAAGCGTCCCAGGCAGTCCTCGATGCGCACGAACAACTCATCGGGTGGACTCAGTAGCTCCATGGTCACATCACTTTCTGGGCGGCTCACTACTCTTCGGGCAGGTCGTACCAGCGCCTGGCCTCACCGATTCTGGCCCGAGCTTGCCACCGCAAGGATTTGGGAGCCGCCTCGATGATCCCACTCAGGCGCTGCGCCCGGGAAACGACGGTCTGCTTGCGCCCCTGAGACAGAAACTCATCCGCCAATTCCATGCACTTCTTGATGCTCGTGGTCACCGTCTTGTACCAGCCCCAGTCATCACTGCAAATGGAGGCAACATAGTCCGCGTCCACTTGCTCCACATCGCCTAGATGCCCCAGGTCGTGGTCACAGAGGAGGGCATAGATGTCTCTGAGGTCCTTCTCGCTCATCTGGACTATCTGGAGCTTAGAGAGGAGAAGGTCGGCTGTGGGCAGAGTCAGTTCACCCTTCTCCAGGCGGTTTTCGAAGCGGAGTTGGTGGCACATGTGGAAGGTGTCGACGAACACGTCGATGGATACGCCTTGATCAGGATGCGAATACTTGAGACGGCGGTGGCCGTGGAGGGCGTTGAAGCGCCGGAACGGCTCGTAGCCGAGACCGACCATAACCTCGTCCAGTTGTTTTCGCTGCCGACCGTACACGGCGAGGTCGAGGTCCAGACCTTCTGGTGGCAGGGTGATCTCGACGGCGCTGGAGCAGATGGCCTTCACCGCTGTCCCTCCCAGGAGGCGCACCAGCACTGCCCGCTTTGCTGCCGCGACGACCACTTCCTGGCCAATGGCCACGAGGAGCGCCGACGGATCGGTCGGCCTCTCTCCCTCAACCGCCCGAGCCGGCCGCTTTCGAGCAACGGCCGGACCTCCGGACGGCGCGGGCCTGACCTCTCTGAGCATCTCCGTCAACTTCCTGGCAGCGACATTGGCGGTGAGGTCCAGGAGCGGCACATTGATATTGCGCGCGCAGACAACGTAGAGGCAGCCCGGGCGCAGGTTCTTGACCAGCATCCTGGAGTCGCGGAATACTATGTCCAGTTCGTGGACCCTGCGGCGCTTTGTTGTCTCCAGGCCCTCCACGGTCTGAAGCAAGGTTCGGGCTGCCAGCTGGAGGTTTGATTCTTCGAAGGAGGGCGGCACGGCCCGAGCCACCACCGTTCCCTCCGCGTCGGACACAAAGGACCCCAAAACACCGGAGACCGCATTGATGTCGGCCAGAAGCTGCTCCATGAGCCGCACTCCTTCTCTACTATAGGACTTTGGCTGCCTCAGCACTCACCAGGGCTGGTGATGCCTTTTCCCCCAAAGCCAGACCTACGAAGAAGGTGGGCCGTTCGATGACCAGCATACGGTCGTCGCCCATGGTGATCAGGCCCCAGTCGAAGGGGTCGAGCTTCATGGTACGTCCCACCTCCTTGGCCGCATTGCCGACAAAGACGGCGACTGCACCTTCTTTCTCAGGGTTCCCATCGATCTCGCTGGCGAAGACCACCCCGTCGTGAGAGATGATCACTGTGCCCTCTACGCCAGCGATGGTCTTCAACTGGCCGGCCAGCCTGGTCATGTCGTCCGTCGCGGCTAAGGGTGCTGCGTATGGTTCGACTCTGACCGATTCTTCGCTCAGGGGCTCTCCTTCATCGATGCGGCGTATGCCCTCCAGGAGCAGGCTGTTCCAGTTGCTGGAGATGGTCCTGCGAGGGGCTTGCTCTCCCTGCCGCACGACGAAGGATCCATCTGGCCAGCTCAGCAACTCGTATACGGCTTCCTCTCCGATCAGATGCCCCGCCTCTGCGTGCACGATGGCGCCGTCTGCGAAGCAGACGAGGCCCTCCTGGTCCTCGTGGGTCAGGCACACGGTGGCGGTGTTCATCTCGTTGCAGTTGAGCTGGATGATGTTCGTCAGGCTCAGCTCTCTAAGACTTCCCTCCAGGGGCATCTAAACCTCCCTCTCTTTGGGCTCCTGCGAGTCTCCGGTCCGCCGGCGGGCTAGGTCCTCCATCCGGGGCTCAGGCCACTTGCCGCCCTGAGCGATAGGCGGTTTCCGGTCGAAAAGGCTGTCAAGCTCCTTGCTCAGGGATCGAGCGAAGTCAGAGGTTAAGGTCTCCTTCGGCTTGCCCACTTCAGTCTCTGCAGCGATTCGTAGCAGATCCTGAATGCTGCGCTTGATATAGAGCCAAACCATGCCGATCTTAGGGGCGTAAGTCTGCTTGTCGAAAATCAGGACCAGGAAGAGTCCTCGGGCGATATTTGAGGCGTAGATGTCGTATCTCTCGCCTTCATGGAAGGTGAGGTGGAAGGTTCTGCGCGTCTCGCGCAGTTGGCGCGACATCTCAGAGGTGGTGGCAAAGCTGGCGGCGAGGAGAGAGACCAGCGTCGTGATGTCGAGATCCCCTGCGTCTCCCTCTTGCGCCACGATCTGGCCCATCGTGTCTACCATCAGGACGGCGATGGCGTCGGCATCGACCAGCAATTCGGCCAATCTCCTGCCGATGGTCTCCACGTATTCCCCCGATAAGGAAGAAATGAGTCTCCTAGTCATTCAACTCCCCTTGCTTCACCAGAGAATCCAAAAAAGGTCAGCCCCCTATTTCCCCACAACACAAGCTGACCTCACTGTGGACTGCCCCGTCGGTAGGTCAAAGGAGCGATTCGGTTGGAGACGCGAGGGTCTTGCCATGATAGTATATCCCAGCTGAGAGGATATGTCAATGAGTCGTAAGTACCCCCCCCAGGCGCAGTCTATCCCGTGTGCGTGGCTAGGCTGGCGTGCTTCAATTGGATGGCTGCTTCTTGTAGCTCTCAGAGGGAAGGTGCACGGTGAAGGTGGAGCCCTTCCCCATCTCGCTCTCCACATCGATCCTGCCGCCGTGCCGTTCAATGATGCCATGGCTAACCGCCAGGCCCAGACCAGTGCCCTTGGGCTTGGTAGTGTAGAACGGATCGAAGACGTTGGCTAGCTCCGAAAGAGGGATGCCTTCGCCGGTATCCATGAAACTCACGCTGACCTCGCCCCGCTGCTGGTCCCAGAGGGTGTTGACGTACAGGTGACCTCCGTTCGGCATCGCTTCGACGGCGTTGATGATGATATTGAGGAACACCTGCTTTAGCTGGTTGGCCAGTCCACGCACTGGAGGCAGGGGACCAGCAGCATCGCGATGTACCATGACGCTGCCATGTTGCAGCCGCTTGCCGGACAGTGAGAGCACATCATCCAACACGGCTTGTATCTCCACGGCTTCCTCGCTCTCTGTAGTGGGCCGGTAGAAATCCAGCATCCGCTGCACGAGGTCTGTGAGTCGCTGAACCTCTTCCTGGGCCATGGCGAGGTATGTCTGGCGCTTGCTCTCCTCCAGCGTGCTTCGCTCGGTAACCAGGTGGAGGCAGTTGGAGATGGCCTGCAACGGGTTATTGATCTCGTGCGCCAACGAGGCAGCCAGCTTACCCGTGGCGGCCAGCTTCTCTGCCCTGACCAGTTGCGTCTGCGATCTCTCCAACTCGCGGGCAAACTCAGCCAACTCTGTGTAAAGTCGGGCGTTCTCCAGGGCGATAGCCACGGTGGCGCCCATGGAGTTGAGCAGATCGAGGTCCTCGGCTGTGAACTCGCCGTCCAGCTTATTGACCAATTCGATCGCCCCGATGACGTGGTCTCTGATCACCAGCGGTACGCACAGAATGGAATGGCATTCCAGGCCGAACTTCTCGCCGGCTTCCTGGTAGTATCGGGGGTCTTCCCCGACGTCGGGGACCAGGAGAGGTTTGGCTTCCTTGACTACCCAACCAGCTATGCCTTGCCCTACCTGGAGCTTGAGCGGAGGGCTCTGCCGCGTGTCCCCGTGCAGACTCAGGCGGAAGACCAGGTCGTTGGTGGTCTCGTCCAGCAGCAACAGGGACCCAGCTTCGGCCCTGACGATCTGGTTGATGCCCTGGATGGCTAGCTGTAGGACTTCATCAAGATCGAGCGTGGAGGTTACCACTCGGCCGAGTTCGTTGAGGGCAGCCAGCTGGCTGGTGCGGTTTCTGGTGGCCTCGTGGATGCGCGAGTTCTCAACAGCGATGGCCACTTGACCGGCCAGGATGGAGAGGAGCTCCAGATCGCGCGTGTCAAAGGGCGACTCGGCCCCCGTCTTGCCGGCGTTGAGCACGCCGGTCACTCGCCCTTTGCTCTTCAACGGTACACAAAGAGCGGAGGTCAACTCCTCTCTGTGCATGGCCTCGCGAATGGTGGGGTCCGCCGGGCTGTGGTCGGTGAGCAGCAGCGCTTCTCCTCGCTCGAGCACCCAACCAGCGATGCGCTCCCCGACTTTTACCCTGGCTGCGCCGATCAGATCGGCGGGCAGTCCCAGGGCGGCCTCGACACAAAGCTCCTGGGTTCGCTCATCCAACAGCATCAGGGAGACCATGTCCGCGCCGGTCTCCCGTTCCACGACGTTGAGGATGAGGTCGTAGAGGCGTTCGATCTCCACTTCGGAGAGTAGGGTCTGGCTGACTTCAGCAAGTGCTTGCAAGGCGCGAATATTCTCGCCCTCGAACTCGCTGGCCGGAGAAGACGAAGAGGTCGGTGCAACCATCCTTACTCTCCCGATGGTTATGTTATCATCTTCCTTGCTTGTTGACAACCTACTATCAATAACGGTGCTGGTGGAGCAGAAGAAACGGCCCGCTATCCTGCCACGGGCAGAGGGACAGGAACCTTTCCGGTTCGCTGCGCGTCTTGTGATTGAGACAGGCCTACAGCGACACGGCCCCGCTGAGAAGGGAAAGGAGGCGAAAGGTGAAGACGAGGAAGGTGCTCATGGGTGTGCTCATGCTGGGGTTGCTTCTGGCAGGCGGAGGGGTGGCTCATGCGGATGGTGTGGTGATCATCGAACCCCCGCCTGGCGTGCCGGCACCCGAGGCGCCCAATCTAGTGGTCAAGTATCACAAGGTGAAGGTGGACATCACCGACCAGGTGGCCACCACCGAGGTGGACCAGGTCTTTCTCAACGACACGGAGTACAACCTGGAAGGCATCTACATCTTCCCCTTGCCAGAGGAGGCGGCCATCTCGGAGTTCGCCATGTACGTGGATGGGGAACGTTGGGAGGGGGAGATTCTGCCCCGCGATGAGGCGCGCGCGATATATGAGGATATCGTGCGGCAGAGGCTCGACCCGGCCCTGCTGGAGTATATCGGCCGGGATACCTTCAAGGCCAGCATCTTCCCCATCGAGCCGGGCGATGAACGGAGGGTGGAGCTGGCATACTCACAGATCCTGGATAAGGAGGGAGGGCTGGTCAAGTACGTCTACCCTCTGGACACGGAGCGCTTCTCGGCTTCTCCTCTGGAACAGGTGGTCATCTCGGTGCGGATATCTTCCAGGGAGGAGATCAAGGCCATCTATTCTCCAAGCCACGACGTGGCCATCGACCGAGTCGATGAGCATACGGTCAATGTGAGCTTCGAGGCGTCGGACGTGTTGCCGGACCGGGATTTTGAGCTCTACTACACTCTCTCCAACGACGAGTTCGGCCTCAACCTGCTGAGTTATCGAGATCGGGGTGAGGACGGCTTCTTCTTGCTCCTGGTCGCACCGCAGGTGGAAGTGGACGAGAGAGAGGTGGTGGCCAAGGACGTGATCTTCGTTCTGGACACCTCCGGGAGCATGGACGGTGAGAAGATCGAGCAGGCCAAGGAGGCACTGGAGTTTATCCTCGACCATTTGAACGTGGAGGATCGATTCAACATCGTGGCCTTCAGCACCGGGGTGACGGCATATGAGCGGGAACTGCAGTCCGCCGCAGACGCCGGAGAGGCCTGGAGATTCATTGACGATCTGCGCGCAGTAGGGGGCACCAACATTGACCTGGCCCTGGCCGAAGCCCTGAGCATGGCAGAGGGCGAGCGTCCTCAGATCCTCATCTTCCTCACGGACGGCCTGGCTACGGAGGGAGTCACTGACGAGGACCGGATCATCGCCAACGTCCAGCGCGAGGCCTCGGACAACGTCAGAATCTTTGCTTTCGGAGTGGGCGACGACGTGAACACTTTCCTGTTGGATACCATCTCCCAGGATCACCGGGGCACGAGCTCTTACGTACGACCTGATGAGAGCATCGAGGAGGAGGTCTCCAGCTTCTACGCCAAAGTGAGCACGCCGCTCCTGGCGGATATCGAGTTGGATTTCGGCGACCTGCGTGTGGAGGAGACCTATCCCTACCCATTGCCTGACCTCTTCGCCGGGACGCAACTGGTGGTGGTAGGCCGGTACCAAGAGGGTGGTAGCACGGACGTAGTGCTGAGCGGCCAGGTGAACGGGGAGGAGCAGGAGTCCGTGTACGAGGACCTCAGCTTCTCCGACAGAGGCGGAGAGGAGTTCATTCCCAGGCTGTGGGCCACGCGCAAGATCGGCTACCTGCTCAACGAGATCCGGCTTCACGGTGAGGGTAGAGAGCTGATTGACGAGATCGTGGACTTGAGCGTGCGCTACGGGATCATGACCCCTTACACGTCCTTCCTGGTGGAGGAGGAGCAGGACATCTTCACGCCCGAAGGTCGGGAGGAAGCGGCTCAGGAGATGTGGATGCAGGCCACGGCAGTGCCTGCACCTGCCGCGGGTGCTGCGGCGGTACAGGACGCGGAGACCAGGGAGGCGCTGCGTTCCATGGACAAGGCTCAGGACAGCACCGAGCAAATCAAGTATGTCAGGGACAAGGTCTTCGTGCTGCGGGACGGCATCTGGACCGACACCACCTATGATAGCTCCGTGGAGACGGTGAAGCTTGGGTTCGGCGGCGAGGACTACTTCGCGCTCATCGCGACCCATCCGGAGTGGGGTCACTACTTCTCGGTGGGTCAGGAACTGATCGTGGTGCTGGACGGCACCGCGTACCAGGTGTCGGAGGGTGATTTCCCGCCCATCGACATCCCCGTTGGCGCACCTTCCCCCGAGACCGCGGCAAGTCCCTGGGACTTCCTGGCGCAACTTATGGAGTGGGTGATGAGCCTGCTGCCGGTATAGCTCATCGAGAGGTTGGTCTGAGAACACGAAGAGGTTGGTCGATCCAGCCTCTTCGTGTCTGCTGCGTGGCCTAAGCCCTTGCTCTCAACGGCAGTAGGGGCTACAGCGTAGCGGCACGGCATGCCGTGTCCCTGCTCTCGCTCCAGGCCACGGCCCTCCTATGGACCGTGGTAGCTGCGAGGCCAGGTAGTTGGCGATTGTGTGCTACGAGGAGACGGGGGGGCCAAAGACACGGTAGTGGGCCCCCTTCCAGGCCTGGGCCATCCTTGAAGATGGCTATCAGAGTACTGAAGTCGCGCTCGGTGGTAGATCCTGGGGTGGATCGCCTTGATGGGCGAGGGAATGCCTGGGCAAGAAAGACGGGGGCAGCTTGTGCCCCCGTCTTGTATAGTGATTGAGTGGAGCGCCTACGCCTTAGTGAATACGTAGCTTAGCTGGCCGTTGGGGAGCGTAATGGGCTTGGTCTTCATGGCCATCCCGATGCTCAGGTCCTCGTCCGGGATGTCCTTGGCGATCCGTCCGAAGACCTTGTAGTCCCCATAGTCCAGGAGGGCGATGGAGTAGGGCAAATCCTCTTCGAAACCCACCGGCCCGTACATCAGCTTGCTGAAGCTCACCAGCTTGCCTGTGCCCTTGACCTCGAACCACTCCACATCGCTGGAGAGACACTCCGCGCAGTCGGCCACTGGAGGAAAATGCACCGTACCGCACTTCTTGCATTTGGTTCCCATGACCTTTCCCTGGGCCAGGTAGTCGATGAAGTCGTTGACCTTGGATATGGCGGTGAAGCTAACGGTGCCGAACCTGCTGAACCGATCATCTACTTCGTTCTTGTCCTTTGCCACCTTATGACCTCCCCAGGATGGTGACGTTGCCATAGAGGCCCACGCCGCCGATGTTGTGTACCAGACCGATCTCGGGATCCTCGACCTGCATTGGCCCTGCCTCGCCCCTGAGCTGGAGCACGATGGTCCTGATCTGAGACCCACCGGTGGCTCCGATGGGGTGCCCCTTGGAAAGCAGCCCGCCGTCCACGTTTACGGGGATGCTGCCCTCCTTGTAGGTCTCCTTGGCCCTGATCAGTTCCTTGCCCCCTCCGGGCTTGGCAAAGCCCAGATTCTCATAGGCCATCATCTCGGCGATGGTGAAGCAGTCGTGGACTTCGGCCACGTCGATGTCCTTTGGGCCTACACCGGCCATCTCGTAGGCCTGCTTGCCAGCGTCGATGGCCACGCTCAGCCCGGTGAAGAGGTCGCGCCCGGCCATGTTCACTGGGGCTGACGCTGCACCTAGCCCCAGGATCCAGACGGGCTTGTCAGAGAGGGCCTTGGCCTTCTCCTCGCTGGCCACGATGATGCACGAAGAGCCATCGGCGTTGGCGCAGCAGTCGAAGACTTTGAGAGGCGTGGCTACGGGGGGTCTCTCCGGATCGAAGATCTGCTCCATGGTCACTGGCTTTCTGTATACGGCTTTCTCGTTCAGTTGACCGTAGGTGGATGCTTTGATCCGGATCAGGGCTAGGTCTTCCTCAGTACTTCCATACTTGGCCATGTGCGCCCGTGCGTACATGGCGTAGTAGGCCGGCATCATGGTGCCGAAAGGCGACTCCCACTGAATGTCTGCTCCGCGGCCCATGCGCTCCTGAGACTCGGCTGAGGAGATCTCAGACATCTTTTGAAAGCCCAGCACGCACACCACATCGTGAAGGCCGGCTTTGATCATGGAGTAGGCCACCTTGAGGCCCGCGCTGCTGGAGGAGCAGACGCTCTCTACATAGAACGTGGGCTGCGGGGTGAGGCCCAGGTACTCGGCAATGACGCCGGCTGGAGATCTCTGTCTGTCATACTCAGGTGCTGAACAGATGATGGATGCGTCGATGTCCTTGCTAGAGATCTGCGCATCTTCCATGGCCTCCTTGAAACCCTCGAAGGCCAGTTCTCGGATCGAGCCGGGGTATCCGCGAACAAACGCGCTCTGCCCGACTCCAATGATCCCTACTTTTCCCATAGATAACCTCCCCTGGTCTTGGTATTCTGAGGGCTGAACCGCCCAGCCCTGCCGCCATACTCGTTTGTGTACGCGAGAGTCCCGGACAGCTCCACTGGCCCGGACAAGCTGCATCTTATGATGGCATACTGAGGGCTGAACTCAAAGTCTGGACTCTGGCCAGTGTTCGATGGCCCAGCCCAGTTCCTCTTCCGAGGGCGTGGCGTTGCCTAGCTTTCTCACCACCAGCCCCGCGGCATAGTTGGCCAGGAGTGCCGCCTCCACAATCTCCAGGCCTGCGGCGAGCGCCAGGGTGACCACCGCAATGACCGTGTCACCGGCGCCGGTGACGTCGAAGACCTCGCTGCGATTGGCAGCCGGGATGTGGAAGTTCCCGCCGCCCTCGCTCACCAGCGACATGCCCTCGTCACCGCGGGTGAGAATGACCGCGGCTGAGCCCAGATCGGCTAGCAGACTAGCTCCGGCCTCTTCGTAGTCGGAATCCTTGCGCAGCTCTCGGCCTAAGAGGGCCTCGGCCTCCCGCCGGTTGCACTTGACCACGTCGAAGCCTCGGAACTTGAGCAGGTCGCCTTGCGAATCCACGGTAAGGATTATGCGACGCTCCCTACAGACTCGTAAGGCAGCGGCGATGGTCTGCTCGTTGACCACGCCCATCTTATAGTCAGAGATCAGCAGAGCGTCCACACGGGCGCCTTCCTCCCCCAGGTGGGTGACCAACTGGGAGACACTGTCCTGGCCGAGAGGGCTATGCTGGGCCTGATCTATGCGAGCCAGTTGCTGGGGAAAGACCAGGGTGCCCTCGGCCAAGATACGCGTCTTGGTGGTCGTTGGCCGGCTGCGATCGACAACCAGGCCATCGGTGCGAATACCAGCCCGCTGCAGATGATTAACCAACTCGCGTCCCGAGTCGTCATCGCCAACGACTCCAACCTGGTGAGCGGTGCTCCTCAGGGCGCTAATGTTCTGCGCGGGATTGGCGGCACCGCCGGGGAGGAAGAAGCGGCGGAGGAACTCGAGGACGGGGACTGGTGCCTCGCGAGATAGCCTGGTCGCTCGACCTACCACGTACTCGTCGAGCACGAGATCACCCAGGACGAGCACATCCAGACCTCGGAGTTTGGGCAGCGCTGCCAGCAGCGCTTCTTTCTCTATCCCGCAGATGGCCATTCTATTCCGTTCAGGAGCTCGCCAGGAAGTGTATGATAATCTGGAGGCATAGTCAATGATCTATCGCTCCCAGGATACGTTCGGCCACTTCGCATTTGCGTCCCAGGTGCTTTTCGCAGGCTCTCCGGGGGCTGGTCAGGCACGGCGACGGTGCTAAGCCCAGTCGGGCCAGGATCGCGAAGAGATGGCAGAGCGGCAGGCCCATCACGTTGGCATAGCAGCCCTCGATCCGCTCCACCGGGTGGAAACGGGCATCCTGAATGGCGTATGCGCCGGCCTTGTCGAAGGGCTCGCCGCTGGCGATGTAGTCAGCTAGTTCCTCATCCCTGTAGTATCTCATCCATACCCGGGTTTTCACAGCCTGGACCGTTGGCAGGGCGTTCCCTGGGCTGACCACGGCCAGCCCGCTGATCACGTTATGCTCTCGACCGCGCAAGGCCCGCAGCATCTCCCTGGCTGATCCCGCATCGGGCGGTTTGCCCATTACCTGGTCGTCGAGCACGACCAACGTGTCTGCAGCGATGACCAGATCGGCGGGACTCTGCCCGGCGACATGGAGCGCCTTCCTTTCCGCCAGTGTAGAGGCCTGCACTACTCCGTCGCTGGCCGTTTCCGCATCCTCGCGGGTATCCGGCGTTGCCACCTGGAAGGGCATACCCAGCAGCCGGAGTAACTCCCTACGGCGCGGGGAACCGGACGCCAAGAGCACCTTTGGGCTTCCTTTGCCTGTTCGCCTCAAGATGGTATACTCCCACGCGTGAAGTCTTGGGTGATAGGAAACTGCTTAAGATCTCGTGCTTCGGCGACCCACGGATCTCTCTGCTGGCCAGCGCCCCCTAGGCCATTGCCATCGAGCGAGGCAGCTATATCGGGTTGTGCTGGGTCTCACGGCGAACGGACGTCGCTGGTTACGAGCCTTCGTCGCTCACAGCTGAGAGGAGACGGCCTCGAATGACCGTGATTGACTTTCACCTGCATGTTATGGATCTAGAACAACTTCAGCCCTGGACGACGGAGTACCTCATTCGATCCAGCGGCCGGGACCTGGACTACCTCGGCAGACTCATGACCTCGCCTGAGCTCCTGGTGGAGATGCTGCGCCAGAACGGTGTGGACTACGCTGTCGTGATAACCGAGATCAGCCCCATCACCACCGGCGTGATCAGCAACGAGGCGGTGGCCGAGTTTTGCCAGGGTCAGAAGGCGTTGATCCCCTTCGCCAACATCAACCCCTCCCTGGTGGCCAATCCGGCGCGTGAGTTGGAGCGGTACGTTACGGAGATGGGATTCAAAGGGCTGAAGCTCTATCCCACCTACCAGGGCTTCTATCCCAATGATAGCAGTATTTATCCTCTGTATGCCAAGGCCCTGGAACTGGGCATCCCGGTGATGATCCATACGGGATCCTCCATTTTCGCGGGCGCCCGACTTAAGTACGGAGATCCCCTGTGGATAGATGATGTGGCCGTGGACTTCCCCGAACTGACTCTGATCCAGGTTCATAGCGGCCGGGGGATGTGGTACGAACGGGCTTTTTTCCTGGCGCGCTTGCATCAGAATGTGTACATGGAGATCGCTGGTCTACCTCCCCGCAAGCTGATCGAGTACTTCCCG
>DATEXS010000067.1:0-13648 GCA_035256725.1 Anaerolineae bacterium | reverse complement strand
CTGGGAATGCGTTCCCTGGCCATTACAGATCACGGGGTCATGTACGCCGCTCTCGGCTTCTATCGCCAGGCCGTGGAGGGCGGCATCAAGCCCATCATCGGGTGCGAGATGTATATGGCTCGCGAGAGTATGCACAGCCGCAGGCCCCAGATCGATAGCAGGCCCTACCATTTGGTGTTGCTGGCCGAGGATCAGCGGGGCTACAGCAACCTGCTCGAACTGACCACCCGAAGCCACCTGGAGGGTTTCTACTACAAACCGCGTATAGACAAGACGCTCCTCTCCCAGCATGCGGATGGGCTCATAGCGCTGTCGGCCTGCGCCAAAGGGGAGATCCCCTCTTTGCTGGCTCAGGGCGACACCGAGGGCGCCCGCCGCGCGGCCGCCTGGTACCGCGACCTGTTCGGGAGCGAGAGGTTCTATTTGGAACTGCAGGAGCACGAGATCCCTGAGCTCACCAATACAAATAGGCAACTTGTGGACCTGTCGCGCGAGCTTGATATCCCGCTGGTGGCAACGGCGGACGTACACTACGTGCGCCCCGAAGATGCCCAGGCCCAGGAATTGCTGCTCTGCATACAGACCAATACCACGGTGAACGACCCTAACCGCATGAAGATGCAGGGCAGCGGCTACTATCTCAGAAGCGCCGACGAGATGGCTAGCCTGTTCGCAGAGGTGCCCGAGGCCCTGTCCAACACTCTCCAGATCGCAGAGCGCTGCGAACTACAGTTCGACTTCGACACTCTGCACCTGCCGCCCTTTGATGTCCCTGAGACTTTCACTACCGACACCTACCTGGCGCGCCTCTGTTGGGAGGGACTCAAGCACCGATACGCGGACATCACGCCCGACGTGACGGCCCGCCTGGAACACGAACTCAGCCTGGTGCGGGACATGGGTTTTGCCGGCTACTTCCTCATTGTCTGGGACCTGATCCGGTTCGCCAAGGCCAGACGCATTCTTGTGGGTCCGGGAAGAGGATCGGCCGCGGGCAGCATCGCCTCCTATTGCCTCGGCATCACGGACCTGGATCCCCTTGAGCACGGCCTATTCTTCGAGCGATTCCTCAATCCCGGCCGCCGCACCATGCCCGACATAGACATGGACTTTCCGGAGGACCGGCGAGCGGAGGTTATGGCTTATGCGGTGCAAAAATACGGCCAGGATCACGTAGCCCAGATCATCACCTTTGGAACCATGGCCGCGAGGGCAGCCATCCGCGACACCGGTAGGGCCCTGGACCTGCCGCCGGGCGACGTGGACAGAACAGCCAAGCTTATCCCCTCTGGTTCCACCATCGAGGGGGCCCTGCACACTGTGCCCGAACTTCGCCAACTATATGAAGAGCGCGACTACATACACGACCTGGTCGAAGCCGCGAAAAGTCTGGAGGGGGCCGTACGACACGCGTCTACCCATGCCGCGGGTGTGGTGATCACCGACCGGCCTCTGACCCAATACGTGCCACTTCAGAGGGCCATCAAAGGTGAAGGTCTGATCACGCAGTACGCCATGGGCGAACTGGAGGGCATCGGGCTCCTCAAGATGGACTTCCTGGGATTGTCAACACTGACAGTGATCCAGCGGACTCTGGATCTCGTCAAGGAGACGCGTGGCACGGAGCTGAGACTGGAGGACATCGACCTTGGGGATCCGCAGTTATACGCTCTGCTGTCCTCCGGGGACGTCATAGGCGTATTCCAGGTAGAGGGTCAGGGGATGCGTCGCGTGCTTCGCGACCTGAAGCCTTCCTGTTTCGCCGACGTCATGGCCACTCTCGCCCTCTACCGGCCTGGGCCCATGGAGTATATCCCTGAGTTCATCAAGCGGAAGCACGGTGAGTGGGCCATAGAGTACCTGATCCCGGAGTTGGAGCCTATCCTCGAAGAGACCTACGGGGTCATCGTCTATCAAGAGCAGATCATCCGCATCGCGCGTGAACTGGCCGGTTTCACCACCAGCGAAGCAGATATGTTCCGGCACGCCATCGGCAAGAAGAAGGCCGCAGAGCTGGAAGCCCAACGAGACAAGCTGGTCCGGGGCCTGGTCGCCAACGGCATCCCTCAGAAGAGGGCCGAAGAGATCTTCGGGATGATCGAGTACTTCGCCCGCTATGGATTCAACAAGGCGCACGCCGCTGCCTATGCGGTGATCACCTGCCAGACGGCCTATCTCAAAGCCCACTACCCGGTGGAGTACATGACCGCTTTGCTTACCGTGGACAAGGACGACAGCGAGAGAGTCGGTCTGGATGTGGCCGACTGTCGTCGGATGGGCACTCCCGTACTGCCCCCTAATGTGAATCACGGGGGCCTCGACTTCACTATCGAGAAAGTCAGCTCGGATGGCTGTGACGGGGGAGGCCCCGGGGTGGCTATCCGCTTTGGATTGGGAGCAGTCAAGAACGTGGGACGAGGCCCTGTCGAAGGAGTACTGCGAGGAAGGGGTGAGCAGCCTTTCAAGGACTCGGGCGACTTCTGCAAGCGCGTTGACCTGCGCGAGGTCAACCGCCGAGCGCTGGACAGCCTGATCCGCTGTGGTGCTCTAGACGACTTTGGCTCCAGAGGTCAACTCCTGAACAACATAGACACGATGATGGCTGTCAGCCAGCGGGCACACCACGCTGAGGATATAGGGCAACTTGGCCTCTTCGACCTCGGCGACGAGCCAGTACTGGCCCTGGAATTAGGAGGGGGGCCAGAGCTACCCCCCCGGCGGCAGTTGGCCTGGGAGAAGGAGCTCCTGGGGCTCTATGTCTCAGAGCATCCGCTGGAGCAGATGGCACCCGGGCTGGACAAGTACACCACCGCCGTGTGTGGCCAGATCGACAAGAGTCTGGACAGGCAGACAGTGATCGTGGCCGGAATGGTCTCCACGGTTCGCCGGGTCACCACCAAGAATGACCGGCTAATGGCCTTTGCAGGACTGGAAGATCTGCACGGTAGCGTGGAGGTAGTTGTCTTCCCAGATGCGTATGAGAAGACCCGCGAGTTGTGGAAACCGGACAACATCCTCATGGTGAGAGGAAAGGTTCAGTTCAGGGAAGACGATGCCAAGATCATCTGCGAGTCAGCGGTGGACTACCATGATTGGATACAAGAATCAAGGGAGGAAGAGGAGACAGCAATACCACCCAGAATTCGGCACCAGTTGCACATCAGCATCCCGCGCACGGGCGACAAAGACCAGGACGTACGGATGCTGAGTGAGGTCCATTCTCTGCTCACAAGCCACCCAGGGGATGACCTTTTCGACCTGTACGTTCGGAGAGACGACCGGCTGGTGCAGCTTATTTTCCCCAACGAGACCACAGCCTACTCTCCATCTCTAGAGAAGGCTGTTGCCGAGTTGCTGGGCGGGGGTTGTCTGAGAGTGGAGAGGATTAACGGCACATGAATGATATCGGCCTGCTCTCCCGTCTGCAGGCAGCAGTCCGAGGTGAGCAAGGAGGGTGCTGATGAAAAGACTTGCGGTGTTGACCAGCGGCGGAGATGCGCCGGGAACGAACGCTTGTATCAGGGCTGTGGTCAGGATGGCCCTGCGTCACGACTACGAAGTGCTGGGCATACACCGTGGCTATGCCGGACTGATGGACGGCGATTTTGAGGTGATCGATGGGCGCTTCGTGGGGGGGATTGCCCATCGGGGAGGCACCATCCTCAAGACGGCGAGGACAGAGAAGTTCAAAACGGAAGAGGGCCGGAGGGAAGCCCTGGAGAACCTGGAGCGGCATAACGTAGACGTGCTGGTGATCCTCGGCGGCGATGGCTCTCTGACCGGGGCACTCCGCCTCCACGAGGCGGGTTTCCCTGTCATGGGCGCGCCGGCCACCATAGACAACGACGTCGCCTTCACAGACATGGCCATGGGCGTCGACACCGCGATGAACACGGCCCTCCAGGCCATCGACAAGATCAAGGACACCGCCTCCTCCCACCGCCGGGCCTTCCTGGTGGAGACCATGGGCCGCAACTCGGGTTACCTGGCCTTGATGGTGGGCATGGCCAGCGCCGCCGAAGCCATCGTCATCCCTGAAGTCCCCAGCAGTTGTGAGGGCATCCTGGCCTCCGTGAAGGAAGCGCACAGAAAAGGGAAGGCCCATTTCATCGCCGTCATCGCGGAAGGAGCTGACCCCGACTGCCGCACGTTGGACCAGTACCTCAAGGAACGAGAGGACCAGCTGGGATTCGGAGTACGGGTGAGTATTCTGGGTTACATCCAGCGTGGTGGCTCACCCACCGCCTTTGACCGCCTTCTGGGCACGCGCCTGGGAGCGGAAGCGGTCAAGCAACTGGTCAACGGGGAAAAGGGCAAGATGGTGGGACTTGTCGGCTCGCAGATAGTCGCCACCGATCTGGAACAGGTGGTTGGCACCAAGCGCGGAGTAGACCTATCCCTGTATGACCTGGCCCAGATGCTCGAGGTCTACCCGTCGCGCTAGCCCTACTCCCTGATCCGCCTTACCTCGAAGACCAAAGGGTTGTAGGCGTCGGGACAGGCGTGCGTAGCCACGTCCCTGTCCTTGAGCCAGGGGAATTCGGCTCCGTAGCGCATGGCCATCACCTTGGGTAGCACGCTGTACAATGCGGAGAAGCAAATCTCACCTTCGATGCCTCGTTCAGTGAAGGTGATTACGTCTCCCACTTTGTGCCCAAAACTGCAGGTGCCCCGCTGGTCGATCACTGTCAGTTGTACCTTATACTCACCCTTGTCGGCCACTTTACCCTCCTATGTCCCCCGCCGCGCCTCCCCAGCTCCGATGCCAGCGCTGGCAGGCGGGACGATTTGACCTATCCGGACAACCGCGTCTATGGTCCTCGGGGCAACAGGACGCCGAACCGTGCGAAGTCATACCTGCGCAGAGGTCCCCAGGCTGACTGCATGGCCTGCCATCTCGCTGCTCCAGCCGCGATCTCCTCGAAGCCCTCGGCCATTTCTACAAGGATCTGCGCGTCCAGAGGCGTCTGGTTGTGGCTGGGCAGTACCAGTTGCACATCCTTGGCCAGGGCGCTCAACCGCCCCATCGTCTCTCGATAGTCCTGAAAATCGGAATGATCGAACTGCGCATAGAGGGGGCCGGCATACACGGTGTCCCCAGTGAAGAGCAGGCCTTCTTCCGCACTCAGAAGACAGATACTGCCCGGAGTGTGACCCGGCGTGTGCAACACCCTCAGGCGCCGCCCGCCCAGGTCCAGCACGTCACCTTCCCTCAGTTGCTGGTCTGCTTTCGACGGGACAATGCGATACTGCGCTGGATTGAAGCCCGCAGGCGGAGCACCCCAGAAGTTCTCGAGCCGCATCGCCTCCCGCAGCAGCACCTCAGGCGCCTCCTCTTGCAAGAATGGGGCCTCTAGCTCATGGATGGCTATGTGCTGGAAGCGGTGGTTGTCGCCCACGTGATCGTAATGATGATGGGAATTGACTACGGTTATGGGCTTGTCGATGAGGTCCCTGGAGAGTTCTTGGATATTGCCGATGCCCATGCCGGTATCCAGGAGGACGGCACGCTCTCTCCCCACGATGAGATACGAGATCACCTCCTCCGCATGATAGGGCTCGGAGATGGCCCGCACATCCTCGGCTACGCTGGTGACCTCAAACCAATCGCTCATCATGGCCCGAAGCCGCTATGGACGGCCTCCTCTCTGCGCAGCGTAGACAGCCTGCTGGCGATCCTCGAAGACCGTCATCGAGCGCCTCACCTGGTCCACCAGGTCCAGATCGAGAGTCGCTGTGAGCAAGGTCTCGCCATCCGCTGCCGCGGCCACCAGCTCGCCGGAGGGGTCATAGATGGACGAGTGGCCAAAGAAACTCCATTCACCAGATTGACCCACCCGGTTGCAGGCCACGACGAACAACTGGTTCTCAATGGCCCGCGCCTGGAGGAGGGTCTGCCAGTGTATCAGACGGGGGCGCGGCCACTCCGCCATCAGGAATACCACCTGGGCTCCTTCCAGGGCGTACTTTCTGAACAACTCCGGGAAACGCAGATCGTAGCAGATGGCCAGGGCGCTCCGGCCCCAAGGCAGGTCGAACACCGGCGCTTCTTCACCGGCCACCAAATACACATCCTCCTCCAGGGGCCGGAAGAGGTGTACTTTGGAGTATTGGCCTAGCAGCCGACCATGAGGAGAGGCCACTACCGCCGTGTTACGGTATCCCTTACTGCTGTCCTCCAGTAGGGAGCCCATGATATGAATGGAATGTGCACTGGCCAGGTCGGCCATCCGGGCGAACATCCCTTCGTCTACCGAGGTAGCGTAGCGCGACGAACGCGCCAGGTCGTATCCAGTGGACCACAGCTCAGGAAAGACCACGAGCTCGGAACCCCTGCGCCGGGCCTCGGCAACCATCGCGCTGACCTTACCCAGGTTCTGCTCTGGCTGACCCAAGGCCACATCCATCTGTCCCAAGGAGACTCTGAGCTCCATCAGCACCTCATCTATCGTGCCATCAAGGGGGGAGGGCGGATCACACTGCGCGACTATGGGCTATTCTTCGCCTTGCCCTACCTCATGCGCGTCGAGCCACTCCTCGACGCGGTGCTTGTTGAAGCGCCATCGGTTGCCAACCTTGTAGGCGGGAATCTCACCGTGCCTGGCCATGCGGTAGATGGTCATCTCGTGCATCCTGAGGTAGACCGCCAGTTCTCGAACCGTCATGATCGTCGGTAGTTCTCCCTCTTCGTACACTGGCCCTCCTAACGTGGCGCGCGAGAAGCTCCAGGCACATCCACAGCCGGAAGCCTTCTGGCGCCTGGGCAAGGGCCCATAGCACCAGCCCCTGCGCGCAACGCGGTGTCGGTGCTGCTTCAGCTAAGCCAAAGAAATTATACAAGACTTAAAGAGACAATGTCAATGGCCCAAAGGTACGGTTTGGCAGCACAAAGAGCGAATGGTATAATCGTGTCAGTACAACACGATGGCAATCGAGAGGGCCACGAATGAAGATCCCCACCACCGAGGAGATGAGAGAGATCGAGAAGGCGGCCGATTCCCAGGGCCTGACCTACGCCACCATGATGGAGAATGCTGGGCGAGCGGTAGCCAGAGAGATCCAGACCCGTTGGGGTGCAGAGGGCAAGACCGTGGTCGTGCTGGTAGGTCCGGGCAACAACGGCGGCGATGGCCTGGTGGCGGCGCGGCACCTGCAAGAAGCAGGGGCGCAGGTAGCGCTGTACCTGTGGAAGAGGGAGCTCAAGGGTGACGAGAACTTCCGGCTCACCCAGGAGCGAAACATCCCGTACAGCCAGGCCGACAAGGGTGCGAAACTCCACAACTTGGAGGAGTTGCTCTGTGGAGCAGACATCGTGGTGGACGCCCTGCTGGGTACCGGCGCATCTCGGCCCATTGGCGACCCGCTCAAGGATATCCTGGGCGTTCTCCAGGAAGTCAGGGGCCGAGCTCCCGGCCGCGTCCCTCTCCTGGCCGCGGTGGACGTACCCACGGGCCTCGACTGTGACTCCGGGGCGGTGGACCCGGCCGCCGTCCCTGCCGACCTGACCGTGACCCTGGCCCTGCCCAAGAGGGGCTTCTATGCCTTCCCCGCCGCTGACTACCTTGGCCACCTGGTGGTCTGCGACATCGGCATCCCGCCCTCCCTTACCTCACACCTGACGCTGGAGTTGGCGGACGCCGATCTGGTGCGTGGTCTGCTCCCCTCTCGACCCCGCGATGCGCACAAGGGCACCTTCGGCAAGGCCATGATTGTAGCAGGCTCTCCCAACTACACCGGCGCTCCGTACATGGCCAGTGCGGCAGCCACGCGGGTGGGAGCCGGACTGGTCACCCTGAGCATCGCTCAGAGCCTCCATCCTATTCTGGCCTCCAAGCTGACCGAGGCGACCTTCCTCCTGCTGCCCCATGATTTGGGAGCGTTGGTGCCCCAGGGCATCAAGCTGTTGGAGGAGCACATACCGGAGTACGATGCCCTTCTGGTGGGGCCTGGCCTGGGCATGGAAGACTCCACGGTGGAGTTTGTCCATCAGTTGTTGGGAATCCAGGCTGGTCGTCAGAGGCGCCAGGTGGGCTTCGCCAGCACCCAGGAGGTCGCGGCAACTCAGAATGGGGAAGCGAGGCGGTTTCCTCCGCTGGTAATCGATGCCGATGGCCTCAATTCCCTGGCCCTCGTCGCCAACTGGTGGGAATCCCTCGCCGTCCGGGCTATCCTAACTCCACACCCGGGCGAGATGTCTCGTCTAGTGGACTGCTCTATGGAGGAGGTGCAGGCCGACCGCGTAGCCACGGCCCGCTCAGCAGCCGAGACGTGGAAGCAAGTCGTGGTCCTCAAGGGGGCATACTCTGTCATCGCTGCCCCTGATGGCCGAGCAGTGATCTGCCCTTTCGCCACCCCAGGTCTGGCTACGGCGGGAACCGGCGATGTACTGGCCGGCGCGCTGGTCGGCCTACTGGCCCAGGGTTTGTCCCCCTTCGAGGCCGCCGTTGCCGGAGTCTATCTGCACGGAGCAGCGGGGGAGATGGCAACAGCGAGGATCGGCGATACTGGAGTCGTGGCTAGCGACCTGCTACCGTTGCTCCCTGAGGCGATAAAGGAACTGCGCGCCGGTCGCTGACTTGCCCCTGAGCAAAGAGGGGCAAGAGTGCGTCTCTTGCCCCCAGCTCCCGATACTTGCTGCCAGCCTGCGCTAGGCCCTGGACTTCCTGGGTGCTGGTTTCTTCGCGTCCTGCTCAGCCTCCAGCATGCCGGTCAACTGTTCCTTCTTCTGAACAGCCGCGGACTTGCCTTCTTGAATGGCTTCCTGGAGACGGGCACGCCCTTCGTCTGTCATCTCCTCTGCCCTCGACTTCAGCTCGATACCCTTCTCCCTGAGGACATCCCTGGTCTCCTCGCCGGACTGCGGCGCGAGCAGAATGCCCACCAGTAGCCCGACGATCCCGCCCAGCACGAAGCCGGTCAAGAGACCTATCAAGCCCTTCGTATCATCCATTGTTTGTCTCCTTTCACGCCTTTTGGTATGCCTTGGTGTCTATGCAAAGTGGACGGCGCCTCTCGGCCATCCCCTCACTTTCTTTTCCGCCTGCCTCGCGCCAAAACGCTCACCACCCTGTTAGCGGCTGACGCATAGCCCACGGCATTGATCAGCGGCTTGACGAAAGTGTTGCTAAGGAACACTGTGGTTCCTCGCACGGTACTCGCCGTCTCCCTGGTTGACTCCAGGATCGGCTGTACCTCTTCCTGTAGCATCCTAGTCAGTCCGCGAATCTGGAGTAGCAGGACCACAAGCAGCCCGCCGATGATCAGGGATTCTATAGCCAGAACGATGATGGCGATATCGCGTATCAGAGCAACGGCGGACATACGTAACCTCCTGCGCGCACTTGAGGCCAGGGCGCAAGTTTCATTATATCAGATATTGAGCCACCTGGCAACAAAAAGGCAGACCCAGGAGACGATCGTGCTCTCCACCACCCTCACTTCGCCGATCAAGTAGATGGAGAAGCCCAGGAAGTTGAACAAAGCCTGACCAATAGCGAAGCCAATAACCGCCACCATCCAGTACAGTGCCAGGTCCCGCCACCTCTTGCCCCACACGAAATGGAACACCGCCCCGTAGAGGCTGGCCAGCAACAAGGAGAATACCAGCGAAGGAGACACAGCCATACCCACGGCTATCTTACCTCCTCGATAATCCCGCCACCGATAACGACGTCTCCACCATAGAACACCACGCCCTGCCCTGGCGTGATGGCCAACTGTGGCTTCACAAAGCGCACCGTCGCCTCACCCGCTCCCAGATACGTCAGAGTCGCCTTGGCCTCAGTAGCCCGGTACCGGATCTTGACCATGATCTCCACAGGCCTCGACGGCGGCTTGCCGGACACGAAGGTCACCTCTCTTGCCGTCAGTTCCGTACGCGCCAGCCGTTCCCGCCGCCCAACTACCAAGGCGTTTCTCTCCGCGTTGATCTCCAGTACGTAGAGAGGACGCGGCGCCGAGATGCCCAGTCCCTCTCGCTGGCCGATGGTATACGCCGGCAGACCGTGGTGCTGGCCAAGCAATGCGCCTTTCTCATCCATGATCGCCCCTGGCTCGAAGATCACCCCAGGCTGCGCACCCAGGAAGTGGCGGTAGTCGCCCCTGGCGAAGCAGATCTCCTGACTCTCTTCGCGATCAGCGACCGGAAGTCCTCTGTCACGAGCTATGGCGCGAACCTGCTCCTTGGTGTACTCGCCCAGCGGGAGCAGAAGGCGCGGGAGTTCTTCCTGACCCAGCATGTAAAGCACGTACGACTGGTCCTTGCTGGGATCCACCCCCTTGAGAAGCTGGTATTGGGAATCCACGCGCCTGACGCGGGCGTAGTGCCCCGTGGCCAGGTAGTCAGCACCCAACTCTTGCGCCCTCTCCAACAGCAGGCCGAACTTGATACTCTGATTACACGACAGGCAAGGATTGGGCGTCCTCCCCCTGGCATACTCGGCCACGAAACGGTCCACCACCGCTTCCTTGAACTCCACCTGGTAGTCGAAGAGGTGAAAAGGAACGCCCAGGGTGTGACAGACCTGACGCGCCAGCTCCTCGGCTTCCGGTGAGCAGCAGCGGTTGGCAGGTCCGCCCTCCTCCGCCCACAGGCTCATCATGCCCCCGATGACCTGGTAGCCTCGCTCGTGAAGCAGGATGGCAGCCACGGAGCTGTCGACCCCACCGCTCATAGCCACCAGGACTGTCGTCTCGGAAGATGATCTTCGCTCCACGTCACCGCTCGCGCCTGAGTGCAGGCTATGCGAATCAGGCCCGCGACCATTATAACAGCTCGAAACGCTCATTGCGACCGCACCGAGGGTACCCCCTCCCAGACGAGCTGCTTGCCCACCAGGAGAGAGCTACTAGACGTGGTTCGTGGGGGCAGGATTGGTGCCCCAAAGGAGAACGTAGCGGGACACACAAGGGATCGGCCCACGTTGCAGGTCCGATTCCAAACGCGTCGACCCCCGCCGGAAGGCCTGCTCAGAGACCAGATGGAGTGAGGAAAAGGCCCTGTCGCGGTACGCCTCGATGTCCTCCAGCTCGTAGCGGAACTCCGCCACCTCCTCCAAGATGCCTTGGAATCCCGCCATCTCCATGGCAGCCCGGAGTTCATCGAGGACCGGATATCTCCCCAGGTCAGCCTCAACCGTCTCCGGAAAGTACTCCGCCAGAGGCTGACGATGTCGAATGATCCACTCTGAGTCGGTCACAGTGCAGACCCGTCCCCCTCGCCTCAACACGCGGTGCGCTTCGCGTAGGTAGACCAGACGATTCGCCAGGTGATGGATAACATCCACAGAGAAGACCAGGTCGAAGAAGGCAGGCGAGAAGGGGAGATCTTCTGCTCTGGCCAACAGAAGAGAGACTGAATCCGGCATTCCCGTCGCTGCGGCCAGCATCTCTTCCGAAGGATCGATGCCCCAGCAAGAGCAGCCGACCGCCGCCACCGCCTTGAGGTAGTTGCCTGGTCCGCAGCCCACCTCCAGCACCCTCGACCCGGGGTGAATCCGGTTCGTCGAGAGCAGCCTGGCCAAAACCTCAGGGTGCACCCTCCGGTGGCGAGCATACTCCAGGGCTATCTGATCGTAGTCGATCAAGGTGCCCCCCCGGCAGTCACGGTGATGTCCGCGCACGAGGCCACGTGCCTCGCTCGTGCCCGTCTGATCCTAGGGTCGCTCGCCCGCCAGTTGGGTCCAGGCCTCAAAGGCCCTCCGGAGATGGGGGATGGTGATCGAGCCGCCCACCACCAGGCCTACGGCCAGGGCCTCTTCCAGCTCATCGCTGGTCACCTCCTCCTCACGGCAGCGCACCAGATGGTACTTGACGCAGTCATCGCACCTCAGGACCAGCGAGGCGACCAGGCCCAGCATCTCCTTGGTTCGTGCGGGCAGAGCGCCGTCGCGGTACACCTGCGAGTCCAGGTTGTAGAACCGCTTCATGTTCAGTCCGGCATATCTCATCACGATGGTATTGAGCCGTTCTCTCTCCTCCCGGAACTCTGTGATGCTGTCTCCGACCATGTGGACCTCCTCAGCCCAGGAATCTCCTAAGACTCGCCGCTCGCACCACGTACTCACTTAGATCCTCGACCACGTTCTCTTTCACGGAAGCCGCTACGCGGCTCGTCAACTCTTTGTGCTCCTTGTCCACGAGCACGACGCCCAGACACTCCTGGACTTTCCGCGCCAGTTCCTTCGGCATGAGTCCCGTGTCGAGATTGAGGTACCTGACCGAATCGCGCAAGTCCTCCTCGAAGTTTACATACGCCTCTTTGACAAACTGGATGTCCTCTCTCGTCAGAGCATTCAAGCCCAGCAACTCGGGCGGCAGGCCTATCGAATAGAGCGCAGCGGTGAACTGAATGGCGCGGGGCAGCGTGACGGTCCCCATGTTCCGCGAGTACCCAAAAAGGCCAATGTGCAGCTTCCTCTTCCTCCTGCTGGGGACGCTGCGCGCCAGGTGGTTGATGAGGGGCGCCAGGGTTTCCACCTGCCGCGCATACTCTGCCGAGTACCTCTCGATGACGTGGAGGGACCTCGCCTCATCCACTTCTGGTGGTATTCCCGTCTCCCGGTCACGCAGCTTGCGTATAGCCTCCTGCACTTGCCCAGGCGGGTAGTCGTACTTGAACGCCGACTGGATGGTGAAAGTGTGGGTGCTGGGATATTCGCGGATCATGCTGTCCACGTTATCAGGCCGCAGATTCCCACGGAACGGAGCCGAGCCGACGCCGACGATGGGAAAGAGCTCCACCCCGATATCCTGCGACAGCCGGTGCAGCCTCTGGAGGGCAATCTTGTTGAGAAGTACCGCACTCACGAGCCCGTAATTCATCGCCGGGTCTGACCTGGCCAGGAAGACCCTTTGGTACGCCACATTCTTGCCCTGAAGATACTCTCTCAGGACATTGTGCGCATCGAGCATGTGCTCCATGGTCTCGAAGAGGGGTATAACGTTGATCGTGGCAGGATGGAACTCTCCAATCCACTCGGCGATCTTGGTCCCGCCGTTGGCCAAGGGCTTGTCCTGTTTCCCGGCCACGAAATCACGGTAGTACCGGTATACGCGATCCACACTCACCGCCGAGTCTGCCATGGGCAGGATGACCTCGAACACCGGCGGCGTGTCGTCCCCGTAGAAAAGCCTCGCGGCGTCGAACGAGCGCGGTATACTCTCCAACGTCTCCAGTAGTACCTTGCCCTCAGTTCTCTCGATCATTGGGTTCGGGACCCTCAGCGTAATGAACACGTCCCTCCCCAGCCTGGTGTCCCTGAAAAAGTATTCGTACTTGCCTAGCAGTTTCTTGACCACGAAGGCGTCAACTTCCTTGCCCTCGCAATCCCACATCTGCTCGTCGCAGCCCAGGTGAGAGAAAGCGTAGTAGGCCTCCTGGATCTCGTCCTCGCCACCCAGTTCCGAGTTCTCGGCAAAGAAGGGAGAATTGACGTTGTCAGGGTGCTGCGTGCTCATGCACTTGGGTATCTTCATCTTCTCTTGTGCCACCGTGCAGCGCTCGTTCTTCAGTACCGATTTGCTCTCTTTATGAAGGACCGCATTTCGCTCCGACGGCGTAGATGCGGTCCAGACGGCCAGCAGTTGACCACAGTCTCTATCCAAATTGCCCGAGGCAGAAACCACCTCGCCTGGGCACACAGTTGGG
>DATEXS010000066.1:0-29383 GCA_035256725.1 Anaerolineae bacterium | reverse complement strand
GTCGTTGGTTTGCTACACGACTTCGACTACGAGCAGAACCCCGACCTGAGCGTGGAAGGGCACCCGGTGACGGGGTCCAAGATCCTCCGGGAGCGGGGTTGGCCGGAGGAGATAACCCGGGCCATGCTGTCGCACGCCAGCGAGTACACGGGCGTGCCGGCAGAAACGCGCATGGAGAAGGTTCTGGTCGCGGTGGACGATCTCACCGGCTTCCTGGTTGCAGTGGCGCTGGTGAGGCCGACCAAAGACCTGCGAGACGTGAAAGTGAAGTCGGTCCGCAAGAAATGGAAGGACAGGGCCTTCGCCGCGGCCGTGGACCGGCAGCAGATCGAGGGAGCGGCCGCTGCTCTGGGCGTGGATCTTGACCAGCACATCCAGACGGTGCTTGACGCGATGAAGGAGATTGCCCCGGAACTGGGGCTGGCCGGCGAGGAGGAGTAGTGCGGGCGGGTCTTACGCCCGCCCGCTGAAAGAACGCCCTTTGATAACGCTGTAGATGGGGTGGATAGACACCCTCAGCCCTTGATCACTCCCAAGGGGACCAGGCGGGCCACCTTCCGGGCTATGCCTGCGCCCTCCACCACGTCCACCACCCTCTCCACATCCTTGTAGGCCTGGGGCGCCTCCTCTGCCAGCCCTGCCATGCTGCCGGCCTGGACGGCTATGCCCTTTTCTTTCAGCTCTCTCAGCAAGTCCTCGCCCCATACCTTCTTTTTGGCCTGACTGCGGCTCATCACCCGACCTGCGCCATGGCAGCATGAACCGAAGGTGAGTTCGAGCGCCTTGTCCGTTCCCACCAGTATGTAAGAGGCGGTGCCCATGCTTCCTGGGACCAGGACTGGCTGGCCCACCCCCCGGTACGCCTGCGGCAAGTCGTGCGCGCTTGGTCCGAAGGCCCTGGTGGCGCCCTTCCGATGGATCACCAACCTGACCTCTTTGCCGTCTATCGAGTAGCGCTCCACCTTCCCGATGTTGTGGGCCACATCGTAGACCTGCCTGAGCTCCCAGGACCCTACCTTGCCGGCGAGAACCTGCTCGAAGGCGTCGCGCACCCAGTGAGCGATGACATGGCGGTTGGTCCAGGCGAAGTTCGCGGAAGCTGCCATCGCCGCGAAGTAGTCCTGTCCTTCCGAAGACTCAAAGGGCGCGCACACCAGCTCGCGATCCGGCAGCTCGATGCCGAATTTCCTGATGGACTTCTGAAGCGAACTGACGTAGTCGGTGCAGACCTGGTGTCCCAGGCCGCGGGAGCCGCAGTGCACCTGAACAGCGATGCATCCCTGCCGTAGCCCGAAGACGCGGGCGACTTCCTCGTCGTACACCTCTACTATCTCGTCGATCTCCAGGAAATGGTTACCTGACCCCAGAGACCCTAGTTGCTGGAGGCCGCGGTCCTTGGCTCTCTGGCTTACCTTGGATGCGTCGGCTCCGGCCAGGCAACCTGACTCTTCGGTCCGCTCCAGGTCGTCCTGGGTGCCGTAGCCCGCGGCCGCTGCCCAGGCGGCCCCGCGCTCGAGCACCTTGTCCAGGTCCCGCTTGGAGATCTTGATGCCGCCCTTGCCCAGGCCGGTGGGCACCAGGCTGTACATGGCCCGCAGTAGGTCGTCTATGTAGGGAGCCACAGCCTTCCGCTCGATATCCGAGGCCAGCACGCGCACGCCACAGTTGATGTCGTAGCCGATGCCCCCCGGAGAGATCACGCCGTCTGGCGGACGGGTGGCGGCCACCCCGCCGATGGGGAAGCCATAGCCCTGGTGAATGTCCGGCATGGCCAGAGTGTACTTGACGACGCCTGGCAGAGTGGTGGTGTTGACCAGTTGCTCCACTGACCGGTCGCTGAGGGCGGCCTCGAGTAGTTGTTCATCGGCATAGAGACGAGCCGGGACCCGCATGTCCTCTCTGTAGGTCGTCGGCACTTCGTATAGATACGTGTCTTTCCTCTTCAGATCCTTCTTCTCGACCATAGTTGGAGCCTCCTTCTCATAACCATCTCGGGAGGCATGTGAAGAGCACATGCCCGACAGGTGATCCTGCTGGGTCTGGCATGCCACTGATCAGGAAGAGGGCTGAAGCTCTTCCAGGATTTGCCCAAACTCGGAGAACGGAATGGCAGTGAAGGTCTGGGTGGAGGCGGCTCCAAAGGAGTTGGCAAGCAGGGCCACCTTGGTCGCCTCCTGGCATCGGCTGCCTCGAAGATGTGCAGGAAGTCATAGGCACCGAGAAGCGCATAGCTAGCCAGCCTCTTTACGCCCGGGCACTGTCTCTCGAGTTGAGCCTGGAAACCCTTGTTTGACTGGATGATCGCTTTCGCCCGGGTTGCGGAGCCAGGCATCAGCTTGGAGAGCAGCACAAATGTAGGCATCTCGCCAGTTCCTCCTTTCCCGTGCGGTCTGCTGGCTAAGTGTCGAAGACGATGGTGGCTGTGTACCCCTGCGGCGTCTCAGCTACACGGAGGTCGTTGAAAGTGACTGCCTTGATCGTTGTCCTGGGCAGCCATTGTTCCGTCCCCCTGATCACAGCCCTAAGACTGGTCACTGAGGCCTCCCGAATCTCGAAATCGATGTACACGATACCGTCCATCTCGTGCAAGTAGAGGAGCTCGTTGAGCCAGTCGACCAGCAGGGTCTCCCTGTCGATCGAGCGCAGCGATACCTCACGCTCCACGGACGTCGTCGAGTTCTCCCAATCGGCCATCAGACTGAACATGCCCAAGGCGGCATTGGCCAGGAGGTCCGGCCAATTGTCTCCGTATGCCCGGATGGCCGCATCTGCTACGTGCGCTACCTCCTCGAATCCCCGAGGGGCTGGGGTCATCTCAGTTCCGATTCCTCTAGCACTCGACGGGCCTGGGCGGTGTCCTTTTCCATCTGTGCGATGAGCGATTCCGCGTTATGGAAGCGTTCCTCGGCTCGAAGCCGCTCAATGAATTCGACCCGCAGCCGACGGCCGTAAAGGTCCCCCCTGAAATCAAGGATATAGGCCTCCAGGAGTGGTTCCTCAAGGTCCTCAAAGGTCGGCCGTGTGCCGATGTTGACCACGCCGCCGTAGTTAGCTGATTCCCAGTGGACGCGGGCGGCGTACACACCCGTCGCGGGGATCAGCAGTCTATCATCAATATCCAGGTTAGCCGTCGGAAAGCCTAGTTTGTGGCCCCTTTGAGCACCGCGAGCCACCAGACCACTGACGCATGGATAACGCCCGAGGAGAGCCGCAGCCTCCCTGACCAGTCCCTCACCAATCAAACCTCGAATGGCGCTGCTGCTGATCACCACCCCTGACCGGGTAAGCGGCTGGAGACGGTGCAGGCGAAACCCGAACTCGTCGGCCAGAGTTCGCAGATACTGCGCATCCCCTTGCCGACCTTGGCCAAGTGCAAAGTCCGGCCCGATCCACAACTGCCTCATGCGCAGTCGCTCCACGAGGAGTGAGACGAAGTCGCGGGCCGAGGTCTGGGCCACCTCGGTGGTGAAAGCTAGCGCCACCACAAAATCGAGCCCCAGCTCTCCCAGCAGGGCCACTTTCTCCTCTAATGTGGTCAGGTAGCGGATCTCTCTGTGTGGCGCCAACAACTCATCGGGATGGCGATCGAAGGTGACCACCCCCGCTAGATGACCGGCATCGCGGGCGCTTTGTTTCAGTTTTCCGATCAGATATCGATGGCCCAGGTGCACGCCGTCGAAGACACCAATGCTAATGATGGATGGCTGTTGGAGGGCGATCCCCTCCAGATCACGCAGTAGCTCCATGTGACTGAAATACCTTCCTCGGTTGCCAGAGTTGTTTTTGCTCAACATACTGAAGCACGCCGATCACTCCCCCGTCTGGACCATAGGCGCGGCAGAGGGGACCGTTCAGCGGGGGCGGGCCCTCCACTTGCTGTCCCTGGCGGATCCTCTCCTCAGTTTCCTCATCTACGCTGAACGCCTCGAAGCACAGCAGGGCCTCGTCAAGGGGGTGCACGATCTCGCGCCAGTCTTCGGTGGAGAGGGAGCGCTCGGCCTCAGCGATGGACGTTGATCCGCCCAGAATGTACGGGCCGCAGCCTATACGGACCAGCCGCTCCAGGTGCGCGCCAGTTCCCAGCTCCTCCCCCAGGTCTCTGGCCAGGGCACGGATGTACGTTCCCTTGGAGCACTCAACCAGCAGACGAACAGAGGAAGGCGTCCACTCAATCAGCTTCAGTTCGTAGATCTCCACCTCTCTGGGGGCTCGCTCCACCGCCACGCCCCGGCGGGCGAAGCTGTACAGGGGCTTCCCCTGGTGTTTGAGCGCGGAGTGCATAGGCGGCACCTGCTTAACGAGGCCGCGAAACCGCCTCAGCGCTGCCACGACCTGGTCACGGTCCGTGTTGGCGACCGCGGAGCTGCTGACCACTCTGCCCTCAGCATCGCCGGTGTCCGTGGCGACGCCGAGACGCACCACCGCGTCGTATCGCTTCCTGCCGTCCATCAGATACTCGCTCACGCGGGTAGCCTCTCCCAGACAGACCAGCAGCACGCCTGAGGCGGCGGGATCGAGGGTCCCGGCATGGCCCACTCTCCGCAGGCCAGACGCCCGCCGGATCTTGTCCACAACGTCGTGAGAGGTGAGGCCGCTGGGCTTGTCCAGGTTCAAGATGCCGGAGGCGAGGCCTTTATCCTGGCTGACGCTCCCCCGAGCCGCCTGCTTGTCCCTACCTGCACAGGCCAGGCAGGGTTCCCTCAAGCTGCTGGCCCGCACCATGACCATTTGTGTCTACCAGAACCCTCCCTCAACACCCATAATCCAAGACTTCCCTGGCTTTGGCCAATACCCTGGGTATCGCGGTCTCCAGATTCCCGTTTAGGACAGCGCCTGCCGCTTGCGGGTGTCCTCCCCCACCGAAATGCACAGCAATCGCGGAGATATCTACCCCAGGCCGTGACCGTATGCTGATCTCGACCCGGTTTCCTTCGTATTCCTTGAAGAGAATGGCCGCTGCTGCTTCCCGTACGCTGACCAGGAGATTGACCATTCCGTTGCCGTTATCGGAGCCGGCTTGGCACTCCTCTCTCATCCTCACCGTATTGATCGACCAGACTAGACGCCCGTCCACTCGCATACAATCCAGCATCCTACCCCACAGCCGCAGAGTCCCTGGATCTTTGCTCTTGTAGTAGTGCTCGTTGATTTCAATCAGCGATGCCCCCGCTCTTGCCAACTCCGAGGCCACCTCCAGCGTCCTCGGCGAGGTACTGGAGGTGCTGAAGGACTGAGTGTCGGTTACTATGCCGGTAAGAAGATACGTAGCCAAAAGGCTGTTTATCTCCACTTTCCATTCCCGCAGAAGGTCGAAAACGATCTCGGCGGTGGCAGAGGCCTTTGGCCTCACCAGGTTGACCGTGGCGAACCTGGTGTTGGTGACGTGATGGTCGATGTTCAAGATGGGCAGCCCCATGGTGAGCACACCCTCGTACGCCCCTCCCAGGCGGCCCGGATCGCTGGCGTCCACGGTAATGACCACGTCGCATTGGCCTATCGATGGGGTGCTGAATTCGTCAATGCCCGGGAGGAAGGACAGGATCCTTGGCACAGGATCGGAGCAAGCGAGAGTGCAGTCTTTGCCCATCTGCCTCAAGGCATAGCCGAGAGCAAGGGTCGATCCGATCGTATCGCCGTCTGGGTCGACATGAGCGATGAGGAATATGCTCTGGGCCTGCTCGATAAGCGGCCAGGCTTCCCGGGTCATTCCTCCTCCTGCTTTCGAGCGTTCTCGAGATCTTCGAGGATCTTGTCTATGTGCAGGCCCCTCTCCGTCGAGTCGTCGAGGTGGAAAGTCAATTCCGGCACATAGCGCAGGTAGACGCGCTGTCCGAGTTGACGGCGGAGATAGCCAGTGGCCTTGGTCAAGGCCTTGAGGCTTTCCTTCTGCTCCTCAGGGTTGCCCAAGAAGGCTACGTAGACGCGTGCCTGGCGCAGATCGCTCGTGGTATCCACATCAGTGATGGTCACAAAATCGAGCCTTGGGTCGGCCACTTCCCGCTGGACCAACTCGCTGAGCGCTTCCCTGATCAATGCGTTTACCCGTCTCTGTCTGCGTGTGGGCATCTCCGTTCACCTCGCTGGGAGAGCCGATGATGGGATGCGGACGAGAGAGCGGCCTCACGCCACTCTCTGTTTACTGTACACTTCCAGGATGTCGCCTTCTTCGAAATCTGAGAAGCCCTGCAGACCTATGCCGCACTCGAGCCCCGCTGGTACCTCATCAACATCTTCTGTGAAACGCTTCAAGGAGCCGATGTTCCCGTCGAAGACCTGGTTACCGTTCCTGAGCACCCTTACTTTGCCCTTTCTCTGCACGCTACCGTCCTGGACGTAGACGCCGGCCACCCGCCCCGTCCTGGAGACCTTGAACACCGCTCGCACTTCGGCGTGTCCGATGGTGACGTCCTCATAAACCGGCTCGAGCAGGCCCTTCAGGGCTTTGTCGACGTCTTCGACCAGCTTGTAGATCACGCGGTAGGTGCGGATCTCCACGCCTTCTGCTTCCGCCATCGTCCGAGCCGCAGGCGCGGCTTGAACATTGAACCCAAGCACTATGGCTTCCGAAGCGACAGCCAGACTGACGTCCGATTCCGTGATATTGCCTATCCCCTGATGGATGATACGTACCCGCAGGTCCTCGTCGCCCAACTCCTTGAGGGAGTTCAACACTGGTTCCAGAGCGCCTTGGACGTCAGCTTTGAGAATGACGTTGAGCTCCTTTACGGCACCGGCCTTAATCTGGGCGTAGATTTCTTCGAGGCTTAGCGCTCTGATCGGGGCCTGCCTCGCGGCTTCCTTTTCTTCGGCTTTCTGGGCCGCAAGGTCCCGGGCGGTCCTCTCATCGCTCACCACGCGGAACACGTCTCCGGCCTGAGGGACGTTGGACAAGCCCAGCACCACAACTGGAAAGGAGGGGGGAGCGCTGTCAATCCTAGCGCCCGCGTCATCGAACATGGCGCGCAAACGGCCGTAGATGTCGCCTACTACTACGTAGTCTCCCACATGGAGAGTGCCGTTTTGCACCAGCATGGTCGCGGAGGGTCCTCTGCTGCGATCCAGCTTCCCTTCGATAACGGTGCCCGCCGCCGGGCGATCCGGATTGGCCCTTATTTCTGACATCTCGGCCACCAGCAGGATCATCTCTAGCAGGGTCTGTACTCCTGTCCCCTCCTTGGCTGATACCGGTACCGCGATGGTGTGACCTCCCCAATCTTCGACGGTAAGCCCTACATCGGCGAGCTGCTTCTTGACCCCTTCTGGGTCGGTGCCCCGCTTGTCGATCTTGTTGATGGCGACGACTATGGGGACGTTCGCGGCGCGAGCATGGTCAATGGCCTCCTTCGTTTGGGGCATCACGCCGTCGTCGGCTGCGACCACCAGTACAGCGATATCGGTGACCTGTGCGCCGCGTGCTCGCATCGCGGTGAAGGCCTCGTGGCCTGGGGTGTCTATGAAGGTGATCTTCTTGCCATCATGTTCCACCTGGTAGGCACCGGTATGCTGGGTGATGCCGCCTGCTTCGCCAGCGACTACGTTGGTGTGCCGGATGTAGTCGAGAAGGGAGGTCTTGCCGTGGTTGACGTGTCCCATGACGGTGACGACGGGGGGTCTGGTCTTCAAATCCCCAGGCGCCTCCTGAGCATACATCTCTTTGAGAGGCACCTCTTCGGGGATGGTGGGCACTGCCGGAGGAGCCGGAGCCTCTTCTGCCTCTGGGGGTAGCTCCTGCTGTATCTCGAAGCCCAGGTCAGTAGCCACAATGGCAGCGGTATCATAGTCAACCGTCTGATTGATGTTGGCCATGATGCCGCTGCTGATCAGCATCTTCATCACTTCGATGGGGCTCACGTCCAGCAGCTCGGCCAACTCTCTGACGGAGATCTTATCGGGTATGCTGACTACTTTCCTGTTCTCTGCCATGTCTAATCTCCCTTCTGACACCCGCGCTACACCCGCCACCGGGCGGCAACACCGGGCGGTAGCCGTGCGTCATAGCGATCTGTCCAATGCGATTGTGCCTGGATTGGGTGCGGTGGACTATTGGGCTGACTATGGTTCGTATCACGAACCAAGGAGGGCAAGGGTGGGGCCTTCTGCGGGGAATACCCGGGCTATCTGACCTTGATCTAGGGGCCCACGTTTACCTCTCCCCCGCTGGGTCGAACAGATGCTTCCCAGCCGTTCACGACTCCTCTCTCCATGTGCTCATCCACTGGCCAACGTTATTGTGTTTCTAACGCTGACGAGGGAACCATCGCTGAACTGCCGACGACTACTCACGCTCGAGAGCGATGCTCTGCTCCGCGGTCTCCACAGCTAGTCCGCGGCAGCGCTGCCAGAGAGTCTCCTTCTCTTCTTTGGCCAATTGGGTCTTGAGCGCGTGTTCAAGAAGGGTCTTGCTCAGCGCTCGCTCCCAGCATGATTTGTCGGGACATAGGTAGGCACCCCTCCCGGATTTCTTGCCTGTCTCGTCCACCTCCACCGCTCCCGTGGGAAGACGCACAACCCTGATCAACTCGCGGGGCGGACGCACCCGGCGGCAGGCGACGCAGGTCCGGCGGGGAACGTGCCGGCGGCTCACCTCATTCCTCTTCCCCATTCACATCTTTCCCGATCGCGGGCGAGAGATCTTCCCATTCCTCCGCCTCTTGCTCCCACGGTTCCCGGCGGCGCCCTGGTTTCCTCACCTTCTTGGCGACGACTTCGCCGAGCGCCTCGTCGTACACCAACCGCTTTGTAGCGCGCTTCTTCTTCGAGGTCTCTGCCTCTCCATACACAAGCTGCCGATCCGGCTCGGGGATCGGTTGCGCACCCCGAGCGACCTCGGTTTCCTCCTCCAGCTGGCTCGCTGGCTCCGCAGCAGTGACCGGTGGCGCGGGTTCTAGGGGAGCATGCTCCTCAGCCTCCGGTGTTGGGGGTACCTGAGCAGCAGCCATGTCCGCAGGCTCGCCCTGAGAGAGTTCTGGCGACGGAAGATCTTCCCCTGTCTCGTCAGCGGCAGCTTCTTCCTCCGTGAGACCGGCCTCAGGCTCCGGTTCTTTCTGTTCCACGCGTGGTTCTCTAGCCAGAAGCGGAAAGACCTCTCGTCGCTCCAGGGTCTCCTTGATCTCCTGAAGTGATTTGTGGCCGAGCCCCCTAATCTCCAGCAGAGGCTCATCTCCCTCCAATACCTTATCCACCAACTGGCCGAGTTCCATGATCCCCGCTTCGCCAAGTGCATTCAACAGCCGCCCGGACAGGCCTAGTTTAACCAGAGGCATATCCTCCGAGATCTGCGCCCTGGCCGCAGCTCGGGCTGCCTCGCGCTGGGCCCGTTGCACAGCTCGCTCGGCAGCCTCCGTCGCGCCAATGATGTCTATCCGCCAGCCAGTCAGCTTGGCGGCCAGTCTGGCATTTTGGCCCTCCCTGCCGATGGCCAGGGACAGTTCATTGTCAGGAACGATGACCGTGCCTGTTCTGCCCATTTCATCGTTCTCCGAGAGCTCTACCCCCAGAGGACGCGCCGGGCTTAGCGACTTGACGATGAACTCCTTTGGGTCTGGGCTCCAGGGTATCACATCGATCTTCTCACCGTTGAGCTCACTCACTATGCTTTGGATTCTGACACCACGCATACCCACGCAGGCGCCGACAGGGTCAATGCCGCTCTGCCGGGCAGCTACGGCTACCTTGGCTCGGGAACCGGCTTCGCGCGCGATGGTCTTGATCTCTACCAGGCCGTTGTAGATCTCCGGCACCTCCACCTCCAGCAAGCGCCGCAGCATGTCCGGGTGGCTCCGCGAGGCAATGATCTCGGGCCCGCGACTGGTCCTATTCACCTCGAGGATGAGCACTCGTATCTTCTGCCTGATGTAGTATCGCTCATTGGGCACCTGCTGGCTACGGGGCACGAGGGCCTCGATCCGCCCCAGGTTGACGGTGATGCCTCTGTTGTCGATGCTGTGCACGGTGCCGCTGACGATCTCGCCTTCCCGTCCGACGTAGCTCTCGTAAAGGGCGTCCCGCTCAGCTTCCCTGATTCGCTGTAGGATCACCTGCTTGGCCGTCTGCGCCGCAATGCGCCCGAAGTCGGGCGGTGTGGTCTCCTCTAGGATAAGCTCCCCCACTTCGGCTTCCGGCCTTATCCTCTTCGCCTGGGCCAGGTCAATCTGGCTCACAGGGTCCTCGACGGTCTCGACGACCTCCCGTCCGGTAAACATCCTGACCTCGCCAGTCGCGGGGTCGATCTTGGCCTGCAGATGCTCGGTGCTCGTAGAGTCGCGCTTCTGCGCGGAGACGAGAGCTTGCTCGAGGGCCTCCAACACCACCTCGATGGTCAACCCGCGTTCCGCGCAGACTTGATTTATGGCCCTGATGAAATCGGTCTTCATCTTGAATCGATCCTCTGGACTCTACCTCCGCGATGGACGGCGACGTCTCTATCGGAGTCGCAAGCCTTGCCGCTCTCCCCTGCTATTCACAATAAGAAAAGTGGGGCATGCCCACTTTTCACGGGAGGACTAGTCTTTTTGCATTATACCACATTTCTTTGGCATTCGCAAGAGGGGAGACGATCGGGCGACCGACTGGATAGAGCCCTGGCCTGCCACGATCAGGTAGCGGATACGAGCGTTGGCTAGCTCCAGTGACCGGTCAACCGCTACCCTCCAGCAGCTCACACACTTTTGCTGAGAGGGTATCGATGGGCACGATCTCGGCCTCAGGGAGTGACCGTCGCTTGACCTCCACTCCCCCTGCGGACAAGCTCCTGGAGCCGACCGTCACGCGCAGGGGGACTCCGATCAGGTCTGCGTCATTGAACTTGACTCCGGGGCTCTCCTCCCTGTCATCGTATAGAACTTCGAGCCGGCTGCGCGCCAAGCCATCGTACACGGTCTCTGCGACCTCCACGATCTCTGACGGGCGCCCCAGAGAGACAAGATGGACCTGGTAGGGGGCTACAGAGGGGGGCCAGATGAGGCCTCGTTCGTCGTGACACTGCTCCGCTACAGCGGACATCAGCCTACCGAGGCCAAGGCCGTAGCAGCCCATCACCGGTGTTTGGGTTCGGCCTTCGCTATCGAGGAAGGTCGCTCCCATACGTTCGCTGTACTTTGTCCCTAGCTTGAAGATGTGTCCCAGTTCGATGCCTCTTGAGGCTTCCAGCGGCGCACCGCAGTGCGCGCAGGGATCTCCTGCCCGCACAGCCGCGAACTCCGCAATGGTGTCTATACGGAAGTCGCGGGGATAGTTGACGTTGCAGAGGTGGTAACCCTCCTCGTTGGCCCCAGCGACGAAGTTGCTGCCCGACTTGACGGACATGTCGGCCACGATCCTGGCCTGGCCGCCCCAACCGACAGGGGAGGCGTAGCCGGCCCGTATTCCTGCTCGCTCCACCTCCTGCCACTCGGCCAGCCTCAGCTCTTCGACGTTGAGCAGACGGGCTAGCCTGGTCTCGTTCACCTCTAGATCCCCTCTGATCACCACAAACACCAGTTCTCCTGCCGCGACGTAGAAGATGGCTTTGAGGGTCTGCCTGGGTGGTACTTGTAGATAGTGTGCTACCTCCTCGATAGTGGTTGTGCCGGGCGTGGCGACCTTGAGCAGGGGGAGTTCTGCCTCTCTGATTCCTGGCTGGCTGCCTGCGACCGCGCCCTCGGCGTTGGCTGAGTAGCCGCAGCCGTCGCACAGAATCAAGATGTCCTCGCCATCGTCGTTGAGGGCCATGAATTCGTGAGAGCCGACGCCGCCCATCACCCCTGGATCCGCTTCCACGGCGAGCACGTCTACCCCGCATCGTTCGAAGACCTTCAGGTAGGCCCCAAAGACCTGTTGGTAGAAGGTATCCAGATCGGCATAGTCGGCGTGAAAGCTGTAGCCATCTTTCATGCTGAACTCCCGAGCCCTGATCAGCCCTCCTCGGGATCGGGGTTCGTCCCTGAACTTGGTCTGAATCTGATAGACCATAAAGGGCAATTGGCGATAGGAGTGGATCTCACCGCGAGCTAGGTAGGTAACGACCTCCTCGTGAGTTATGCCGAGCACCAGTTCCCGCTGATTTCTGTCCAGAAAGCGAGCCAGCACCGGGCCTGCCTCGTGGTAGCGACCGGTTTTCTGCCAGAGTTCTGCCGGCTGTACAGAGGGCATGCGCATCTCTTGCCCGCCGATGGCGTCCATCTCTTCCCTGAGGATGGCTCCAATCTTGTGCAAGACCCTCCACCCCAGGGGTAGATAGGCGTAGATGCCTGTCGCCACCTGCCTGATCATTCCCGCCCGGAGCAGCAGTTGATGACTGATCATCTGGGCCTCGGCAGGCACCTCTCTGAGTGTATTTCCGAACAGCTTGGACAGCCTCAACTGCAGATCCCCCCTTATCGATCAAGTGGAGGCGTGGGACGAGGACCGCCGCCATTTGGCGAAGCAAGTTCAAATCCCCACGAGCGCCGGGCTTTTTCCAGTCCATTGTCGAATAAGGTTTGACAAAGTATATGCGAGAGCATAGAATGTCACGAGTATGACCAGAAAAGGGAAGAACGGATGATCATTGAGCGACTGGTTGTGGGGATGCTGCAATGCAACTGTTATCTGGTGGGTTGTGAGGAGACGAAGAAGGGCATCGTAATCGACCCTGGCGGGGATGCGCCTTTGATCCTCGATCGGGCGGACAAGCTGGGGCTAACTATTGAGTACATCGTTAACACCCACGGCCACATAGACCACATCGCTGCGAATCGCCCCGTCAAGGAGTCGACAGGCGCGCAGATCGCGATCCATGAGGATGACGCAGAGTGGCTGGTTACCGATCAAGGGGCCTACGCGCGCATGCTTGGGGTCCAGTCGCCGGGGCCTCCTGCGGATGTTCTGCTCAGCGAGGGGGACGAGGTAGTCTTCGGTAAGGAGACGCTGAAGGTGATCCACACTCCAGGGCACAGCCTGGGTGGGCTGTCCCTGCTCGGGGATGGTGTGGTCTTCTGTGGTGACACCCTTTTTGCCATGGGCGTGGGCCGGGTTGACCTGCCAGGCGGGAGTTGGGAAACACTGATGTCTGCCATCAAGACGAGGCTCTTCACGCTGCCCGATGAGACCGAGGCATACACCGGCCACGGCCCACCGACTACCATCGGTCGCGAGAAGCGGCTCAACCCCTGGTTCGCCTGAGGGGGCGCTGCCGTTTCGTTGCTTCCTCAAAGCCTCTGATCCCACACAGGAGGAGTGAAGGAATGCCAAAGCAGACCAAAGCCAAGGGTCCTGGCATGAACTGGGCGGTCGTCAGCCAGAACGTAGCGCTGGGGGTTATGGTCGTTGTGCTCAGTTGGCTGGCCATTGGCCTAGGGCTACACAAACTGCCCCTAGTGGGGGTGGTGTTCGAGTTCTTCATGCCTCTGGCCTTCGTCGTCCTCCTGACCTATTTCCGAAGCGAGCAGCGCACTAGAGGTCAAGCGGTAGCCGAAGCTCTCTTCGCGGGATGTATGTTGCTGGTGGTTTTGAGTCTGATCCTGGCGGTTGTCAGCACGCTCATGCCAGCGGCGGCGTAGTGCCCCCGCGGGTCTGCGGCACCGGTGAAGCGCTGTTCAGGGCCTCATTGGTGAAACCCTGATTGGGGAGGGACGAGTGGAGAGATTCCATTCCTACGTAGACGCCAACAGAGCTCGTTTCCTCGAGGGGTTGAAGACGCTGTGTGGGCAACCGAGTATCGCTGCCCAGGGCGTTGGCGTCAGGGAGACAGCTCAGCTTGTCCTCCAGATGCTGGAAGCGCTTGGGGCGGATGCTCGTCTGATTGAGATTCCCGGTGCGGCACCCGTTGTGTATGGGGAGCTAGGTGACGGAGAGCGAACTCTGATCATCTATGATCACTACGATGTGCAGCCACCGGAACCCCTCGAGCAGTGGGAGTCAGAGCCCTTCACGCCCGAAATCCGAGACGGTTTCCTGTACTGCCGGGGCGCGGCCGACAACAAAGGTGACCTCGCGGCTCGGCTTCAGGCTTTGGAAGCCTATCAGGCGACCAGGGGCAGCATACCTCTCCGCATCAAGTTCGTCTTTGAGGGTGAGGAAGAAGTGGGCAGCCCTCATCTGGCGGACTTTGTGGGCCAGAACACGCGTCTGCTGGTGGGCGCAGACGGTTGTCTCTGGGAAGGCGGGCGGATGGACATGTCCGGGCGCCCTGAACTGTATTTGGGGCTGAAGGGCATTCTCTATGTGGAGCTGCGAGCACGAGGCGCTTCGCAAGACATGCACTCCTCGTTTGCGCCGCTGGCACCCAATCCTGCCTGGAGACTGGTGTGGGCCTTGAATACCTTGAAGGATGAGCGAGAACGGATCACCATTGAAGGGCTGATGGACTACGTGCGCCTGCCCTCGTCCGCTGATTTGGAGCTGGTGGAGAAGATCCCCTTCGAGGATGAGAAGATCCTGGAGGACCTGCACATCCCCGAGTTTCTTGGCGGCGTTACGGGTGCGGATGCTGTGCGACAGCTTCTATATTCGCCCACCTGCACCATATGCGGGATGGTTGCTGGCTACACAGGCGAGGGTTCCAAGACGGTACTTCCCAGCGAGGCGAGTGTGAAGCTGGACTTCAGGCTGGTGCCGGACCTCGATCCAGATCTGGTCTTAGACTTGTTGCGCAAGCACCTGGACCGCCGCGGATTTGAAGATGTCGAGGTGGTCCGGGTCTCTGGCGAGCACCCTGCCAGGTCCCCCTTTGAGGCTCCCGTTGTGCAAGCGGCCATCCAGGCGGCTAGGATTACGTATGGGCAGGAGCCGGTCGTCTATCCCACCATGGCCGGAAGCGGACCCATGTATCCGTTGAGCACAGCTCTGGGGATTCCGGCTGTGTCTGGTTTGGGAGTAGGTCATGCCCGGTCGAGGATACACGCGCCCAACGAGAACATCCGGCTGGAGGACTACTTCCAGTGCATCAAGTTCACAGGGGAATTCATCCGCATCTTCTCGGAGATGTGAGGCGCTTAAGCAGGCTGGACTGGGAGGCCTGCGCCATGGCGGCAGGCCTTCTGTCGCGCCAGCGTAGTGGCTCGAGGTGACTCCACTTTGCCCGCTCTCCCGAGTAGGGGAAGAGGTTCACGAGTGAGTAGGTCTCCGGCGTCGTTCCTGACACAGCTGGAGATGCTATAAGTATCGCCTAGCTTGTGGCCAACCCCGCTCAGTGGCCCAGGATCTTCACCGTCTCCTCGCGCGGTTGCCAGGCCAGCTCAACAGGGCCGAAGAGGTAGATCAACTCTTCGACTCTATCTCGCAACTCCATAAGGTGCAGGCTCTTGGTTTTCCACGACCCGTCCAACTGATGCATGATCAGTTTGCTGTCCCCCCTGATCTGCAAGGAGAAATCCTTGGGCGAGCGGCCCGCCTTCTGTATGGTGCCCACCAGGTCTTCCATCGCGGCTATCAGGGCCTGATACTCTGCCTGGTTGGAGGTGTCTTGGTCCCCAAAGGTCAGGCGTCTCTTTCTGACCTTGCCGTCCTGGTTGCGTCTCAACGCATAGCTGCCGTACCCCTGCCCCGGATTTCCAAGACTCCCCCCGTCGAAGACGATGGTGTAGTCGGTCATGTCGTCGGCCGATCTGCGCACCGCGTGAAGCCAGGCAGGCTATAGAGGTATGTTGCCATGCTTCTTAGGAGGGTTGCGGTCCCTCTTGTTCTCAAGCATCTCCAGGGCCTCGATCAGGCGGGGACGCGTCTCCCGGGGCTCTATGATGTCGTCGATGTAGCCTCTGGCGGCGGCGACGTAGGGATGGGCGACCTGGTCTCGGTACTCCTCGCCCAGTCTGTCTCTTTCCGCCTCCGGGTCTTTTGCGGCAGCGATCTCCTTGCGAAAGACGATGGGCACCGCTCCCTCGGGGCCCATGACCGCGATCTCGGCGCTGGGCCAGGCGTAGCTGATGTCGCCTCGAATGTGCTTGGAACTCATGACCACGTAGGCGCCCCCATAGGCCTTGCGGGTGATGATGGTGATCTTGGGCACTGTAGCCTCGCAGTAGGCGTAGAGTAGCTTGGCCCCGTGGCGTATGATCCCCCCGTGCTCCTGAGATACCCCGGGGAGGAAGCCGGGCACATCCACGAAGGTGATGATAGGGATGTTGAAACAATCGCAGAAGCGAACGAATCGTGCGGCTTTGTCGGACGCGTTGATGTCGAGCACGCCGGCTAGCATAGCTGGCTGCTGGGCCACAATACCCACCGAACGCCCCTTCAACCGAGCAAACCCGATGATGATGTTCTGCGCCCAGTGTTGCTGGACCTCCAGGAACTCACCGTCGTCCACCACGTGGCTGATGATCGCCTTCATGTCATAGGGCTTGGTGGAGCTGTCGGGCACGATGGAATCTAGCTCCTCGTCCATACGACGGGGATCGTCCGTGGTGGCCGAGAGAGGGGGGTCTTCCATGTTGTTCTGGGGAATGTAGCCGAGGAGTCTGCGGATGGTGTGCATGCAATCCTCTTCATCCCGGGCAGCGAAGTGCGCGACTCCGCTGACAGTATTGTGAGCTTTCGCCCCTCCCAGTTCCTCGAAGGTGACCTCCTCGCGGGTCACGGCCTTGATCACGTCGGGCCCGGTGATGAACATGTAACTGCTGCCGTCTACCATGATCGTGAAATCGGTGATCGCTGGCGAATAGACAGCCCCGCCCGCGCACGGCCCCATGATGGCCGAGATCTGCGGGATGACTCCTGAGGAGAGGGTGTTTCTCAGGAAGATGTCAGCGTAGGCGCCCAGGGAGACCACTCCCTCTTGGATTCGCGCTCCGCCGGAGTCGTTTAGCCCGATGACTGGTGCACCGTTCTTCATGGCCAGGTCCATGATCTTGCAGATCTTCTCCGCGTGGACCTCTCCCAAGGATCCCCCGAAGACAGTGAAGTCCTGGGAGAACACGTAGATGGGCCGGCCTTCGATGGTCCCCCAGCCGGTCACCACGCTGTCACCGAGGTGTTTCTTGTCCTCCAACCCGAATCCTGTGCTACGGTGGGTGACGAACATATCCAGCTCTCGGAACGAGCCTGCATCCACCAGCAGCTCAATCCGCTCTCTCGCAGTCAGCCTCCCCTTGGCATGTTGCGCGTCTATGCGGTCTTGTCCGCCGCCGAGTCGGGCTTGCTGCCTCAACTGTCGTAATCGGAGGATCTTGGGGTCTGTACTCATAGAATGCTCCTGGTAGCTAGGCTCCGGCGTGGTGGCCTAGTCGTGCAACATGTGCCGGGCGATGACAATACGTTGCACCTCCGATGTGCCCTCGTAGATCTCGGTGATCTTGGCGTCGCGAAAGTAGCGTTCTACGTTGTACTCTTTGACGTAGCCGTAGCCGCCATGGATCTGAACGGCTTTGTAGGCGCACCACATGGCGGTCTCCGAGGCGTATAGTTTGGCCATGGCCGACTCGAGGCTGTATCTTTCCTTCTGCTGCTTCTTGACCGCTGCCTTGAGGGTCAGCAACCGGGCGGCCTCTGTCCTGGTGGCCATGTCAGCGAGCATGAACTGGATCGCCTGGTGTTCGGCCAGGGGTTTCCCAAACTGCTCCCGCACCAGCGCGTAGTCTCGCGAGGCCTCAAGAGCGGCCTGGGCGATGCCCAGGGCCTGCGCCGCGATGCCAATTCTCCCGGCATCCAGCACTTCCATGGCTATCCTGAAGCCCTGGCCCTCCTCTCCAAGCAGGTTCGTGGCTGGGACGCGGCAATCCTCGAAGGATAGCGCTGCCGTGTTGGCGGCCCTGATCCCCAGCTTCTCCTCTGGCTTCCCTGCCGAGAACCCAGGCGTGTCGGAGTCTATCAGTAGGCAACTGATGCCCTGGTGCCTCGGTTGTGCATCTGGATCGGTCACGCAGAAGACGACCAGGAAGTCAGCCACGCCGCCGCTGCTGATGAAGTTCTTCGCCCCGTTGACGACGTAGTGGTCACCGTCCCGCACGGCTCGGGTGCTCTGGGCGGCGGCATCGGAGCCGGCCTGAGGCTCGGAAAGACAGAAAGCGCCAATGCGCTGGAAAGAGGCCGCGGGGCGCAGGTAACTCTCTCGCTGTTCTGCAGTGCCGTGCAACACCAGCCCATGGCAGACCAGCGAGTTATTGACAGACATGATAGTCCCAGTCGAGGCACAGGCTTTGGATACCTCTTCCAGAGCGACCACGTAGCTCACCGTGTCGGCACCCGTGCCTCCGTACTCCTCGGGCACCTCGATACCCATCAGGCCTAACTCTCCCATCTTTCGGCAGTTCTCGAAGGGATATTCTTCGGTCTGATCGATGATGGGAGCAGCTGGAGCCAGGACTTCAGTGGCGAAATCCCGCGCCAGGGCCTGTATCATCCGCTGTGTGTCAGTGAGGTGAAAATCCATGATTGCGACTCCTCGAGCTATCCGTGGAAACCTTTTCGGGCCTCAGAACCCTGATGTGTTGAGATCAGTATGCGTCTACCGAGTGAGGACTCCGCAGGGCGTGCATCCGTAACCTCTTCGAACATGCGTCGCAGCCGAGGAGGAGCGCACGCCGTCCAGAGAGACGTCTTGTTGCGCGCATCTTCTGGTTGCTGCCCAGGTACTCAGGCGCGGCCTGAGCGGCCAGGGCATAGCATTACTAGGCTCCGTCGTCTGGGTGTCCGCGTTGAGTTCTCTGCCGGAAATCGACTCCCTTGTCCGGTTCGGTTTCTGTCCTGTCGGTTCGATATTCTTGATCTCGTCACCGCAGCCGCCGAGGGCAAGCACCCGGGGGAGCTCACAGGTCACGGGCCGGCAGTTGCAGCAATCGCCATCTGCCCCTGCTTGTCACCTTTCAATCACATTCTCCACCCGCCGGTGACTTCGATCGCCGCGCCGGTGATGTAGGACGATTCGTCAGAAGCCAGGAACGCCACCACGTTGGCGATGTCCTCGGGGGTGGCGACTCGTCGAAGGGGTATCTCCTCGATCATTGCCTTCAAGTATTTGTCCGGAATGCCTCGTAGCAGCGGCGTATCCACCATCCCCGGTAGGACGGCGTTGACATTGATGTGGTAGCGAGCCAGTTCCTGGGCGACGCTCTTGGTGAAGCCGACAATACCCGCTTTGGAGGCGCTGTAGTTCGAGTCGCCGATTGTCCCTGTACGACCATAGATGGAGGAGAGGTTGACGATCTTTCCGTACCTGGCCTCGATCATGTATGGCGCCACCGCCTGGGTAGCGTGGAAGACGCCCTTCAGATTCACGTCCAGGACCTGGTCCCAGGCCTCTTCAGTTAGCTTCAGCAGGGTGCCGCTACGGGCGATACCGGCGTTGTTGACCAGGATATCGACGCGTCCTAGCTCAGCGAGTGTGAACTCCACCAGGTGCAAGACCTGGCTGCGCTCGGACACGTCGGCCTTGACCACCAATGCTCTTCTGCCAGCGGCCTCCACGCGCTTGGCCGTACGAAGTGCGCTGCCCTCGTCGATGTCGGACGTCACGACGTGGGCGCCCCTCTCCGCCAGCTTCAGAGCTATCCCCTCGCCTATGCCCTGGCCCGCACCGGTCACGATGGCTATTCTATCTTTCAGGGGCATCTGTTCCTGTCTCAGTCGAAGGCTACAACTGCCGGTCCGCCGGCTGGCCGATGTATAGCCGTGCCGGCTGCCAGACCGGACCTACCTTTCGATGCTCATGGCTACCGCCTCGCCACCACCCAGGCATAGGGAAGCCAGGCCCAGACTGGCCTCTCGGTCCTTCATGGCGTGGACCAGCGTTACCAGGAGACGAGTACCGCTGCATCCGATGGGATGCCCTAAGGCGATAGCGCCACCACGGACGTTCAGCTTGTCAAAGTCCAGGCCCAGTTTGCGGGCATCGGCAATAGTCTGGGAGGCGAAGGCCTCATTGATCTCAATTAGGTCGAAGTCATCGATCTGGCGTCTGGTCTTCTCCAGCAACTTCTCCACGGCGTGCACGGGTGCGAAGAAGACCCACCTGGGCTCTACAGCGGCCTGGGCGAACCCGGTGATACGAGCCAGCGGCTTTATTCCCAGTTCTCTGGCTCGCTCCCCACTGGCCAGTACGACCGCGGCCGCGCCATCGGTGATCGCTGACGAGTTGCCGGCGGTGCACTTGCCGTCCTCCCTGAACGCGGGGGGCAGCTTGGCCAGCCCCTGCATACTACTGTCCTCCCTGGGGTTCTCGTCGGTGTCGAAGATAATGGAGTCTCCTTTTCGCTGTGGAACCACCATGGGAACGATTTCCTCTTTGAACTTGCCCTCCTTGATAGCCTGAATGGCTCTTTGGTGGCTCCGCAGGGCAAACTGATCCATCTCTTCACGGGTGATGTTCATTGCGTCGGCGACCAATTCGGCGGCGTTGCCCATGTGCCAGTTCTCCACCGGGCACCAGAGCCCGTCGTGGACCGTAGCATCGATGAGCTCTCCGCTGCCCAGCCGGTATCCTGTCCGGGCCTCAGCCAGCAGGTAGGGCCCCATGTTCATGCTCTCCATACCTGCCGCCACGACTATCTCGGCCTCACCGACCGCGATGGCGTTGGCGCCCATGGACACCGTCTTGAGGCCGGAGCCGCAGACCTTGTTCAGGGCCGTGGCCCCGACTGTGTAGGGCAGCCCCGCGTTGAGAGCTGCTTGACGGGCGGGCGCCTGACCAGACCCGGCCTGGATGACGTGGCCCACGAGAACCTCATCAATGGATGCGGGATCGACGCCAGCCCGTTCCACGGCCGCTCGGATGGCAGCTCCGCCCAACGCGACGGCGGGCACCTTGGAGATGGTGCCGCCGAACCGGCCGATAGCCGTCCTGGCTGCGCCTATGATCACTACGTCTCTCTTGCCTGCCATGTGGCGACCTTCCCTACTTGGCTTGAGGTGACAGGGTCAGCGCATCGCCGCGCCCTATCTGGAGAGGACGGCGGCCATCCCTTGACCGCCGCCGATGCACATAGTCACCAGTCCCCACTTGAGGTCTCTGCGGCGCATCTCATTCATGATCGTTACTACGAGCCGTGCGCCCGTGCAGCCTATGGGGTGCCCGAGGGAGATGCCGCTGCCCCGCACGTTAGTGTTGTCAATACTGAGCCTGAGTTCGCGCATGCAGGCTACAGCCTGGGCTGCGAAGGCTTCATTTAGCTCGATAACGTCCATGTCCTCCACGGAGAGCCCGGCTTTGTCCAGGGCTTTCCTTACTGCGGGGACCACTCCCAGCCCCATGTAGGCTGGATCCACGGCTCCAGAGGCGTACGAGTGGATTTTGACTACTGGCTCCAAGCCCAACCGATCCGCCTTCTGACGAGACATCAACACCACCGCCGCCGCGGCGTCGTTGATCCCGGAAGCATTGCCCGCGGTGACCGTGCCGTCCTTGGTGAACGCTGGCCTGAGTTGGGCCATTTTTTCCAGGCTCGTATCCATGGGCCGCTCGTCGGTATCGAACACCAGGGCCTCACCCTTCCTCTGTGGGATGGATACCGGAACGATTTCCTGCGCGAAGATGCCATCGGTGATGGCCTGGCGAGCCCTCTGGTGGCTCAGCAAGCCCAACTGGTCTTGCTCTTCCCGGGAGATTTCGTACCTCTCGGCGATGTTCTCTGCCGTCAGGCCCATGTGATATCCGTAGAAGATCTCCCAAAGGCCATCGTGCACCATAAGGTCGGTGGTCTCACCGGCACCGGTGACGTCCATCCGATATCCCCATCTCGCCTTGGGCAGGCTGTATGGGGCCTGACTCATGTTCTCCATGCCGCCCGCGACGACCACCTCGGCCCCACCAAGTTGGATAGCCTGGACCCCCAGAGTGATGGCCTTCAGACCGGAGGCGCAGACCTTGTTCACTGTGAAGGCGTTGGTCTCCTTGGGAACCCCCGCCCGTATCGTGGCCTGTCTGGCAGTGTTCTGCCCCTGGCCTGCCTGGATCACATGCCCCATAATCACTTCGTCAACCTGTACTTCCTGGAGAGACTCATCCCAGTTGTAGTATTGCTTCTCCAGCTCGGTCATCTCTGTGCCCGCCAGGCTGGCGGGCCCGTACCGGAGCAGTTCTTGGCTGGGTTGGGGACGCAACCCGGCTCGCTTGAGCGCCTCTTTGATTACCAGGGCGCCGAGCTCTACGACGGGAACGTCTTTCAGAGCACCCCCAAAGTTGGCTATCGGCGTCCTGACCCCGCTCACTACGACCACTTCTGTCATGCTGGGACCTCCCCATTCTCGTTCTCTTCACGTGCCTGGAAGGCTTTAGCGTTTGTTTCAGGCCTTTGCAGCAGCCCTGTATGTTATCAGACAATAGCGATTCTCGCTAGTCTGCGCCGCCGTCCAGGGCTCTCAACAGGTGCGGCGAGAGGGCCTGGCAAGGTCGAACCTTCCGGTGGCCTGGGGATCGCTCGAGCTAGAGTGGCGTCTGACGCACAGGGGTTGGGACGCGGCGGTGGGCACCGTGTCCATACCTTCTGCGGCCGCTTCTTGCCGGATATCCCGGCATGGCCTCGGTTCCCCTCTGCTGCAAATGCTCTTGGGGGTTGCAGTCGGTCAAGGAACGGGTAAGAAAGTGGCAGCCTGTAAGCTGGTCGCGTGGGCCGGAGGGAGGGAGCAGCTTACACGGCGACTCTGGTGCCGTTTCCGAACCCGTCGGGCGGCACCAGACTCCCCAGGAGGTGACCCTGGGTTGGGAGGATCGGTTGGCCAGCGACTACGGAGGAGGAGCGTGTGGATGGCCCTCTAGGACCGCTTCGATGGCGCGCTGCAACTCCTCGATCATGAAAGGCTTGGACACGTATGGAGTCCCGGAGTTCTCCAGGAAGGCCCTCGTGGCGTCACTGACGGTGTCGCCCGTGGTGAAGATGATGCGCCCGGCCAACTCTGGATAAGCCTCTCTGACCTTGCGGTATAGCCCTCTACCTCCTATGCCCGGCATCTTCACATCGCAGATTATCAGATCATAGCGTACTCTGGCCAGCTCGTCCAGTGCCATCTCGGCGGAAGCTAGCCCGACCGCGCGGTGGCCCATGCGTTCCAAGATACGCGCGACGACTTCCAGTATGTCTGCCTCATCGTCGATGATGAGGATCCTGTGGCCTGTGTGGTGATTGTTGTCCTCGTGGTCCCCGGACACAGTGGTGATATCCTTGGGGCGGTCGACGACTGGAAGCTCGACCGTAAAGACCGTACCTCTCTCGCGAGTGCTCTCGGCCCATATCGTTCCGCCGTGCTCCTGCACGATGCCGAAGGCTATGGATAGTCCCAACCCCGTGCCCTGGCCAACCTCCTTGGTGGTGAAAAAGGGATCGAAGACCTTTCCCAGGTGCTCTTCTGAGATACCAGGCCCGTTATCGATGACCGTGACCTGAATGGCCCCGTCAGCTGTCGCCGATCTCACTACTAGGCGCCGGGGTCCATCTGACTCCATGAGCGCCTGATGCGCGTTGTTTATCAAGTTGAGGAAGACCTGCTGGAGCTGGTGAGGTGCGGCCATGGTCCACGGCAACCCTTCGTCCAGTTCACGGGTTAGCTGCACATTGTCAACCTTCAATTGATAGGACCTGAGTTCCATCGTGTCTCTCAGGATCTGGTTTATGTCGCAGTATCTTTTCTCGGCAGTCTCCTTGCGAGCGAAGGTCAGGAGGTTGTCGATGATTTTGGCGCTCCGTTGAGCCTCGTGATGTATGGTCCGAAGGTCTTCTTTGATCTCGGGGGCGACGTCGGAGGCCAGGAGAAGCTGGGAGTAGCCCATCACAGAGGTCAGCGGGTTGTTGAGTTCGTGAGCGACCCCGGAGACCAGCTGACCGACGGCTGCCAGCTTCTCGGTCTGAAGGAGCTGCGCTCGCAACGCCTTTTCTTCGGTGACGTCCCTGACCGTGTGAACCATTCCCTTCGATACTCCGTCCTGGTCGAAGATGGGAAAACTGATGATGTGAAGCGTCTTCCTGAGGCTCGGTTCCTCGACCTCCGCCGATGTCGGCTCTGTCGTTCGGATGGCCCGCCGGTGTGGACAGGATGGATTGGCGGCTCCGTAGCAGTAAGAGAAGACCTCATAGCAGCGCTTGCCGACGAGAGACTCAATGGGGGTGCCCAGGATCTCAGCAAGCGCTGGATTGGCTCTGAGTATGGTCAGGTCCTCACTATAGATGGCTATGCCGTCGGGGATGGCTCGGAAGGTATCCTCCCAGTCTTTCTCGCCCTGGGCAACCTTCTGGAAAAGCCGGGCATTCTCAATGGTCACCGCCAGCTGCCCGGCCAGCGTAGACATAAAACGAACGGTGTCATCGGAGAAAGCCCCAGGCTGGGGGCTCTCCATGTTCAGAACCCCAATGGTGCTGTTCCCAACGCTTAGCGGTACGCACACCTCGGAGCGCACGGTTTCGTCGCCCATGATGTAGCGTGGATCGGCGGCGACGTCGGGCACGTTCAGGGCCTTACCGGTCATGGCGACCCAGCCTGTAATGCCTTCACCTAGACCTGGCTGTATCCTGCCCACGACCTCGGGAGGGTAGCCAGTCCCGGCCGTTATCTTCAATTTGTGGTCTCTGTCGTCAATGAGCATGATTGCCAGGTTAGAGACCCGCAGCATATCCCGCAGCGCTTCGACGATGTGGTCCAGGATTTCTGGGAGATCCAGCGTAGACGTGACGGCCATGGATATCTGGTGCAGAGCCGCCAGCTCGTTCAGTCTGGCGATTGTCCTTTGGTACAGCTGTGCGTTCTCCATGGCCAAGCTGGCTTGGTTGGCCAGAGCCCGCAGGGAGGCAAGTTCCTCATTGCCCAGCTCGCTTCGTTCCGTGGCGGCGCAAAGCACGCCGAGCGGCCTGCCCTCAAGGGCAAGCGGGACTGCGACAATGGTCCTCAATTCTAGGAGTTCCTGAGCCACGGCGCTGAGAGTCTCATCTAGTGTCGATCTGAATAGCTGATGAAGGCTGTCGGTGACCACAATCTGTTGCTCAGAAAGGGCTCTGGCGACGACGCCGTCCCCATTCCCCAGGGGGAGGCGCAACCCCAGCAGTTGGCGGCCGGCTATGCGCTCAGCCTCCTGAAGCTGAACCGTACTGAGACCACTTACCACGATGTTTTCCACGACCATCTCAGCCGGGTTGACGACGCCGATGGCGGCGACGGAGTAGCCCAAGCCCTGCACCACGCCGTCCACTACCCCCTGCAACAACCGTTGTAGGTCCAGGGTGCCAGCCAGCGACGCACCGGTCTGCTGCAGCGCGATTAGCTGCCTGTTGGCTGCCTCCAGATTGGCGAGGTTCCTCTTACTCTCTTCGTAGAGGCGTGCGTTACGTATGGAGACGCTGAGCTGGTCGGCGATGGCCTGCATGGACATAAGGTCCGCATTATCAAAGGCGTTCGACTCTGCCGATTGAATATCCAGGGCGGCAACGACCTGGCTATCCACCTTGATGGGAACCACCAGTTCGGATTTGGTGAACGGTCTCTTGGGGAAGCCCTCCACGTATCTTGCATCGAGGCTCACTTCGTTGACCAGTACGGGTTCTCCTTCCCTTACCGCCCATCCGATAAGGCCGTCGTCGATGCTTTGCCGGTATCCGGGCATCTGCATGTGCTCGTCCAGCCCAACCTCCGCTCGCTGTACCATCTCGCCTGTCTCCTCGTTGGTGACCAGGATCGACACAAAATGGTAGCGGAAGGCTTCCTGGATCGCGACCACGGTCTCCTGTAAGAGTTCATCCAGGTCTAGGCTGGATGTGGCTCGTCGCCCAACCTGGTTGATGACGTTCAACTGGATAGCTCGACGTTCCTGTCGTTCGTAGAGACGGGCATTCTCTATCGCCATGGCCACCTGGCTCCCTATTGTCGTGGCCAACTCTACCTGCTGGGCTGTGAACTGCTGGTCCACCTTGGCGTAGTCGAGGGCCATCAGCCCTATGATCTCTTCTCTGCTCACTAGAGGAACTAGGAGCACGCTCCTCACGCCGAATCGCTCTGTCCATACTCTAGGCAACTGGAATACGGATTCCCCAGTCAAAACGACGGTCTTTCCCCTGCGGACCACTGCTGCGATGATGGGCAGCCAGTCCACCATCCGGGCCATAGAGCTCTCCTTGAATGCTCTCCAGAGCTCGGCATCGGTAGCACCGGAGGCAAACTGCGCCATCATGGGGGTGAGAGTCTCTTTTTGCTCGTCGAGGAGCATGATGCTGCAGCGCTCCACCTTGCACACTTGCGCGGTTTTCTGGGCCACGAGCTTGAGGAGTTGGATCAGGTCAAGGGTCGATCCGATGGCCTGTCCTATCTCTTTCAGGGCGGCCAGCTCGTTTACGCGATGCTCTTTCTCTTCCACAAGCCGTGTGCCATTGAACAGGGCGGAGAGGTGTTGGGCAATGAACTCCAGCAACCGGGCGTCGAAGCGGCCAAAGCGCGCGGGCTCCGAGCTTAGCAGCGTCACTGTTCCCAAGACGTTCCCATTGGAGACTAGCGGGGCACACAACAGCGATCGAAACTGTTCTTCTCCTACCAGGCCCTGGGCTGACGTTTCTAGTGTGGAGTCGGGTATCAGGACGGGCTGCCCAGTCTGAGCGACCCCGCCCGCTGCCTGTTCGCCCAGGCTTAGGGTTGGATACTTTGCCACGTATTCCGGGGACAGGTCTCGGTGTGTGCGCAGCAGCAGTTCCTGACCGTTGTCGTTCAGCAGATGAATGGCGCCGCGGTCGATGTTGAACAACGCCAGCAACTGGTCGAGAGCCGTGCCCAGGAGTTGGTCCAGGTCGTAGATTCCGCTGAGGGCCGATGCGAAGGTGGCGAGTCCGTCCACGTCCTTGGTAAGGGAAGGTCCATCCGCTCTGGAATTGCCTACCGTGATCGTTCGTTCTTCCACGTGGATTACCTTCCGTACACAGATGTGGGATGGAGGCGCGCGTCAGGGCATGTCGCCTCCGGCGGCTCACTACTGGCGCGATGGCCGTTAGCCCTCATGGAGCCCTTCTGCCAGTGGGAGACACTGGCCCCCCTCTCATCGGGGCCAGGTATGCTGCTCACTTCCAATCATGGGGGCTGCATTCCAGCCCCGGAGCGAGGATGACCTTTTCAGGGTCGCTCTCTGCGGGGCGAGCCCCATTGTCGCACCGCGGCCGGTCAGTTCTTCCGACCGAGAAGTTCGCCGACCTTGTCCAGCAGTTCTTGAAGCTTGAGAGGCTTCGCTAGATAGTCATCGGCACCGATATGCAGAATCTTCTCTATGTTCTCTTCAGTGGCAAAGCCGGTGATGGCGAGGACCTTTACGTGTTGGGTGGCTTCTGCCGTCTTCACTCGTCGACAGACTTCGAAGCCGTCCATCCCTGGAAGCATGATGTCCAGAACGATGAGATCCGGCTCGAAGGTGGCCACCTGTTGCCCGGCGTCGAACCCATCCGTGGCCACCGCAAGCTCGTACTTGCCTTCGAGACGCAGGGCTCCTTCGATGAAAGTGACCACCGACGGTTCGTCATCCACGATGAGGATGCGCTTCTTGGCTGCGCCTCTTCCGAAGTAGCCATGGTCCACGAACATGCCATACTGCATGAGGAAGTCCTTGAAATCGGCGCGCAGGATCCGGTAATGGCCTCCTGGGGTAGTGAAGCCGGGGAGCTTGCCAGCGTCGATCCACTTGAGGACGGCGGCGCTGGTCACTTCGCAATACTCCGCCACATCGCCAGTAGTCAGGAACTTGTCCCTTCTCATCTACCGTACCTCATGCGCCGCCATAGACCCACTGTTCTGGTTGTCAGGGTTGTATGGATTCTTGCGGTTTTTTACTAGTCTACCTTTCTTCTGGCCGTCTGTCAATAGGCAATAGGTACCTCCTTTGCCAGGATGAAAAGCTATGGTAGAATCCCTGGAAATTGCGACCTGGAGGAGAGATGTTCCCCTCAGCCCTATCGAGCGCTGAATGGGTAGGTAGCGCTGCCAAGCTGCCGGGGCTGCTCGCGGCCGTTCCAGGCCAAGTGCCCTGGGCGTCCGAAGGGTATCCCGGCCTGGATGTTGGCCTGCTAGCGGCCTGTCTGGCTTTGCTTCTGCCGGCAGGTCTGATTATGATCGCCGCCGGATCGAGCGATGAATCCAAGGCGCCGACGGTCGCGGCGGTGGGGATCGCCGCGATGGCTCTCGGGGTGCTAGCCTACGCGCTGGTGGGCTTCGGTTTTCAGTTCGGCGGCTTGGGGCTTATCTCAGATCTCGAGGGGGCTGCCAATCTGGTAGCGGAGTGGTCCCCGCTGGACCTCGCCTGGGGATCTGGATGGGGCCTGATAGGTCTGGATGGCTTCTTCCTGCACGGTGCGTGGGCTGAGCAGGAGGTGGTAGTGGTAGTCATGTACAACTCTGTGTTGGCCGCCACCGCCCTCTGTATACCCTTGCTGGCCCTGGCCAGGCGCTTCGGGTTCTCAGTGCTGCTTGGGCTCGGTCTCTTCTTTTCTGTGCTAATATACCCCATCTATGGCAACTGGCTGTGGGGCGGCGGCTTTCTGTCCCAACTAGGTGCTACCGAAGGTCTTGGGCATGGCTTGGTTGACTTTGCGGGATCGGGGGGTATTCATGCGCTCGGCGCTTTCTTCGCTCTCGCCGCTATCCTGGCTTTCAGGCCGGGGGAGCCGAAGGACGGTGTCCTGCCGGGCCTGCCCCCTGTTCACTTCCCCCTCATGGCTGTCGCTGGCGCCTTTCTGGCCCTGGTGGGATGGTTCGGAGTGATGCTGGCCAACCCACTGGTCGGAGCTGTCGTGTCCTATCCACAGGTCATGCTCAATCTCTTGGCGGCGGCGTCTGCGGGGGCACTGGTCAGTTCCTTGTACGTCTGGCTGGTTACAGGCACCCCTGACCTGTTGATGGTGATGCGGGGTGTGGTGTCGGCGCTGGTGACCATCAGTGCCTCTTGCCCCTTCGTTTCCGCGTGGGCGGCGCTGGCCCTTGGGGCACTGGCTGGCCTGTTCCTTCCATTGAGCATCTATCTATTGGAGACAAGACTCGGTCTGGGCGACTCGGCGGCATCGGTAGCCGTGCACGGCCTGCCGGGCCTGTGGGGCCTGGTTGCGGTCGGCCTGTTTGCGAACGGTAGCAACGGACGAGGATGGAACGGGGTGGGAGCCCAACAGTATCTGGGAGTCCCCGGCCAGGGGGTATCCGGATTGCTGGCGGGCGCGGGGTTCCAGCCTGACTGGCCCGGGCAAATGATCGCCCAGCTGCTCGGAACGCTTGCCTTGTTGGCACTGTCTCTCGGACTGTGCTGGGCGGTTCTCCGTGGTGTGGAGGAATTCGCGCGTCGCGCGAAAGCGGTCAATGCGGAAGCGGAGAGCAGTGTAGGGCTGCCCGCTGAGGAGAGTCAGCGGGACAGCGTTGAGGAGCCCTAGACGCCTTCTTCCTCGTCTGTGTGCAGCAGAGCCTTCACTTCCGCATCTGACGTTTGATCGAAGACGTTGTAGAACGCCCCCACGGCCCAGAAGATCTCCGGTGCGTGGAGGCAGACCAGTCGGTCAAC
>DATEXS010000065.1:0-8919 GCA_035256725.1 Anaerolineae bacterium | reverse complement strand
GGTGGAGGCCCTGAAGGCCAACGAGGAACTGATGGAGCGCCAGGGCAGGATAGGCACGCTGGAGGTTGCGGGGCCGGTGAACGAGTTCAGGGGCTGGCCCACCGCCAACCACCAGCGACGCTATTTCGAGGAAGGCAGCAGGCTGTACGGCGAGCGCATCCTGAACGACTACGTGACCAAAAGCACGACCTGCCCTCACTGCCCCGTTCGCTGTCGCAAGCACGTCACTGTTGCCGGGGTAGACATGGACGCCCCTGAATACGAATCGGTGTGGGCCTTCGGACCGGAAAACCTGATCCACGACTACGCCCTGATCGCCAGGGCTAACGAGCTGTGCAATGAATTGGGGCTAGACACCATCTCCACGGGGAACGCCATCGCCTTCTACAGGGAATACCTGGGCGGCTTTGATGCCCCACAGTCCGTCTTGCCCCTGATCAGAAAGATAGCCCTCAGAGAGGATGAAGGCGAGCTCCTCGCCGCTGGCGTGAGGGCAGCTCAAGAGCGGCTGGGAGTGGACTACGGCATGCAGGTCAAGGGCCTGGAGCTCTCGGCCTACGACCCCAGGGCCTTCCTGGGTATGGCCCTCTCCTATTCCACCAACAATCGCGGAGGATGCCACTGTCGGGCCTGGACGGTGCGGCCGGAGGTCTTTGGCGCCGAGTACACCCCCGAGCAACTGGCCGCCATGGTCAAGGATCGGCAGGATTCGGGGAGTGTCCGCGACTCGTTGATTGTCTGCGTATTCCTCCATGCCACCTTCGGCTACAAGGTCTACGCCCCGGCCCTGCGTCTCGTCAGCGGGCTGGACTACACCGTCCCGTCGTTGAAGGAATCAGGGGAACGTATTTTCCAGCTGGAGAGGCTGATGAACGTCCGGTTAGGAGTGTCAGCCGACCAGGACCTGCTGCCACCCAGAATCATCGCCGGCATGGAGGATCCCGACAAGTACGAGGCAAGCAGGTCCATCTACTACCAGATGAGAAGTTGGACCCAACGCGGCCAGCAGAAGCCAGAGATACTGAAGGCGCTCGGCTTGCCTGCCGACGGCTGAAAGGAGGGAGAGGTGTCCAAGCAGGACCTCAGGGAACTGGTCCGAGGTCTCATCGAGAGCGGTCAACTGGTCGAGGTCTGGCAGCCGGTCAACCTGACCCATGAGCTGGCCAACGTAGCCTGGGCCGCCGAGGAGGAACTGGGGGTCGCCACCCTGTTCCGCAACCTGCCCGACTACCCGGAGGTGTCGGTCCTCAGCGGCATCGCCTCCACCCATGAGTTGGTGGCCAGCTCCCTGGAGGTAGAACTGCCAGAGTTGAAGAGGGCTCTGCTGAGGTCCCTCGCCGAGCCTATCAGCCCATTCCTCTCGGCAAAGGATCCCCTAGAGAGAGCCGTCTTTGAGGGAGAGCGGGTGGACCTGTTCCGGCTCCCCATACCCACTCACGCCCCTAAGGATGCCGGGCCATACGTCACCGCCGGGATCGTGGCCGCTCGAGATCCACAGACCGGGCAGATGAACTACTCCTACCATCGCATGCTGCGCCTGGACCGCACTCATCTGACCATCATGATCAATCCCGGTCGTCACCTGGATGACTTGCGGATCGCCGCCCAGCAAGCTGGAACCCCAATCAATGTGGCCGTGGTAATCGGCGTCCACCCGGCGATCATGCTGGCGGCCGCCATGCGTTACCCTGGCGACGAGCTGGAGATAGCCGGTAGCCTCCTGGCCCAGCCCATTGAGACGATCAGTTGCGAACTGGACAATCTGCCCGTGCCGGTATTCAGCGAGTACATCTTGGAGGGGCGCATCGATCCACAGCAGCGGGTGGAAGAAGGCCCCATGGGCGAGTTCACCGGACTCTACGGCGCGAAATCGAGGGAGTACGTGCTGGAGGTTACCAGGATTAGCCAGCGCTCCCAGCCCATCTACCAAACCATTCTCCCCGCGGGGAAGGAGCACAGGGTGCTGGGAGCCACCTTGCCTAGAGAGCCCGTCCTTCTACAGGCAGCCCTGGGGGTCTCGCCCGAAGTGAAAGATGTCTACATCCCGCCCTATGGGAGCGGGCTTCTTGCGGTGGTGGTCTTCGACCCCAGCTATGACGGCCAGGCCAAGAACGTGGGGCTGGCGGCTCTGTCGGCCTACACGACTATCAAGAGCGTAATCGTGGTCAACAGCGACATTGACGTCTACAACCCCGAGGAGTTGATCTGGGCCGTGGTCACGCGGGCCGACCTGAAAGACGACTTGGCTCTCCTGCCCCGTTATCTGGGTCATCCTCTGGACCCGGCCGCGGATAAGGGACTGGTCACCAAGTCGGTTCTCGATGCCACTGTGTTGCCTGGTCAGCCAGCTTTAGACAGGGTAAGCTACCCGCGCCCGGAGGACCTTGAGAAGTACCTGGGCCGGTAGATCCGGCGCCCGTGCCGTGGCCCAAAACAGTAGGAGCCGCTGGTTATGCCCAGCGGCTCCTTCCCGTGTGCAGAGAAGACCCTGGCTAGGTGATGATGCCGTGCACGGTGAGGCCTAACCGTTCCACCACCGGCGTCAGGGCACCGAGGATGATGGGTCCAATCACCAGCGCGGAAATCATGTTCCCGATCCACCAGGAGCTGATGCTGACCGGCAGAGCGTCAGCCGGGACGAACCCGAAGGCATAGAGTGTGCCGTTGCCTATCAGCGCGCTCAGGAACTGGATCAGGACGACCACCACTATTAGGTAGAACACGAACCCCTTGGGCTTGAAGATGTCCCTGCCCACCGCGCTGATACCCAACCTGGGGGCCAGCAGCCGATACAGCACCAGCATGGGGATCTCCGTGCCCCATTCCACCAGCAGGCCGAAGGGGATGGCCAGGGCGACCGGCATGCCGGCCAGGATGCCCGAGCCGACGATGCCGCCGATGGCCCCGATGATCAACCCCCATCCGCCGAACCACATCACAAAGGGGGTGATGAAGCCGATGCCAATGTATAAAGCAGAGACACTGAGGAAGCCCATGGGCAGGGCGATGACCCCCAGCCAGGCCACGATGGTGTAGACAGCAGCCGCGACCGCGAAGGTCACCAGACGGGGTACTCCCAGAGGCGGGTTTGGATTCCACTTGAGACTGTAGGCTTGTTCTTCCACTCCGCTCCTCCTTACTTCCTTGTGCAAACAGGCAAATGCAGGCCAACCGCCGGGGAACTCGACAGATCGGGGTTTGGACGCCCTCGCCGGATCAAGCCCAGGGGCAGTTCTGACCGGCACGCACCTTGACCCAAGCAGTAGCTCTTCGTGTCGGCTCTGCCAATTGCGAACACAGGAAGCCGATGCCGTGGGCATCGGCTTCCTTACAGGCTACTCGCTATTCACCCTAGGTGATGATGCCGTGCACCGTCAAGCCCAGGCGCTCCACCACAGGTGTGAGCACGCCCAGGAGGATAGTGCCAATCACCACCACGGCGATCATGTTGCCGATCCACCAGGCGGTGATGCTGACGGGCAGCGCATCGGCCGGAACGAACCCGAACAGATAGAGCATGAAGTTCCCAGTGACCGCACTCCACAGTTGAGCCAGGATCACCCCCACGATCAGGAAGAAGATGAACCCCTTCGGCTTGAACACGTCCTTCCCGATGGGGCTCACTCCAAACCGGGGTCCCAAGGTCCTGTACACAATCAGCAGAGGAATCTGGACCACCAGCTCCACCATCCCGAAGGGGATGGCCAGGGGCACGGGCATTCCTGCCAGGATCCCGGCGCCTACGATCGCCCCGATCACCCCTATTACCCAGCCCCATCCGGAGAACCATAGCACGAAGGGAATCAGAAAGCCCATGCCGATATAGAGGGCCGAGACACTGAGGAACCCCATCGGCAGGGCGATGACTCCCAACCATGCTACGATGGTGTATACCGCGGCGGCCACTGCGTAGGTCACCAAGCGGGCCACGCCCAACGGAGGGTTCGGATTCCACTTGAGACTATATGTTTGCTCTTCCATCTACTTGCTCCTTCTTTTCCATCATTGTCGCTGACATCTCAGTCTTGCCAATCGCCTTTAATTCGCTGTTATCACCTCCCTCCTACGATCTCCTATCCTCTGGTCAGAGCCTCCACCCACTCCCTCTCGTTGAGCAGAAGAGGAAAATCAGACCTTTCTTTGCGCAGTTCGCAGCTCAGCGTTATCGCCTGTGGTGCCCTTAGTTGAGTAGTCTCCAAAAGTTCAGGGGAGGAAAAGAGCTCGCGCGAAGTCCCCGCAAATACGGTGCGACCGTCACGGAGCACAGTAACCGTCTGGCAGTAATTGGCCACCAGGGTCATGTCGTGGGTGATTATCAGAACTGTGCCCCCAGCCTTGTGCAGATCTGCAAGCAGGGACATGATGCTGGACACCATGCGGTAGTCCTGCCCAGTCGTAGGCTCATCTACGATGATCACCTCCGGACGCATGGCCAGCACAGCCGCGACCGCCAGCCTTTGTTTCTGCCCCTTGCCCAGGAACAGTGGGTCCTCATCCGCCAGTCCCGCCAGGTCCACCCTTTCCAGCGCTTCACGCACCCTGGGCTCTACTTCTGCCTGGTCTACCCCGATGCAACCCAGCCCGTAGGCAACCTCATCGAACACCCGCCTGGTGAAGATCTGGTGGTCCGGGTTCTGGAACACATATCCGATCTTCATGGGCAGTTCCCTACGAACCCTGCGCTGGAACACGTCTTCGCCCAGCACCTTGCAGGTCCCTTTCCAAGGGGCGTAGAGGCCGGTTAGTATCTTGGCCAGCGTGGTCTTGCCGGAACCGTTGTTGCCCAGCAGACCCATGGTCTCCCCTCGACGGAGGACCAGGTCCGCTCCAAAGAGCGCTATGGTGCCATCCTCATACTGGTACCATAGATCCTTCACTTCTATGACCTTCTCGCTATCTGCATCCACCAGCTCATCTGTGGGTTGCCCGTGGACCTCCGTGAGAACCGTGCGCGCTTCCAGGATGGACTTGGGCACCTCGTCCTCGTTGCAGGCCTTGGCCCGGTATGCTATGCGCGAGATCTCGAAGGTGTAGGCCCCTCGCTCATCCAGGAACTCGAACTCGGAATAGAACCTTCCGGGCTCTGCGACCAGGTCTACCTGGCCGTTGCACACCAACGCAATCCGGTCGCAGAAGTCGAACAGGATCTCAGGGTCCTGCTCCACCAGCACCACCGTCAGGTCGTGCTCCTCCTTCAGACGTCTGACCGTGGCGATCACCTCGCTCTTCCCTATGGGATCCAGGTCCGAGGTCGGTTCGTCCAGGATGAGCAGGTCTGGTCGCATGGCCAAGAAGGAAGCGATCGCCACTCGCTGCTTCTGCCCCCCAGACAAGTCAGCAGGGTGAATATTCTCGGCATCGTCCCACAGATGGCCCAGACCCACCATGTATAGCGCCTCACGCACACGCTCGTCAATCTCGTCTCGTGCCAGGCCCAGCAACTGCAGGCCAAACGCGACCTCGTAGAGGAGGCTCATGGTCAGAAACTGGTTCTCAGGGTCCTGAAACACCATTCCAGCCACCGGAGGGCGCACGGGCTTGCCGAGCAGCTCCCCCCGCGCCACCCCCTCCACCACATGGCCCTCGGGGTTGACACCGCTCACCAGGCTCCCCATCACCTCCACTGAGCCCTGGAAATGATCGTTGACCTTGTTGGCAGGCACTCGCGTGGAGTGCGGGATCAGGCCCATGATGCTCTTGCAGATGGTGGTCTTGCCGGCACCGCTGGGCCCTGTGACGCCGAAAAACTCGCCCTTCTCTATCTCCAAGCTAACACCATTCAGCACCCAAGGATTCATTTTCCCCACAAAGGCAGGGTATCTCCAGTATAGATTGTCGATCTTGACCAGACTCATAGGATATCCTTGCTCCTTGTCTAAGCTCTGAATCCGGATACCAGCCCCATCACGACTTCCGTGAGATTGAACCCGCCGACCAACACACCAACGACCAGCAACACCGAACCGACTATCAGCACGTAGTCCACGGCGTGGAAGGGCTTCACCTCGCGATAGACGGAAGGTTTGGATCCCATCTCATACCCGCGCGCCGACAGGGCGTCCGATATCTCGGTAGAGCGACGCATCATATTGGCGATCAGGGGTACAGTGAGATAGGCCATATCTCTGATCTTGGCCACGATGTTCTTCTTCTGCACGTTCACCCCCCGGGCCACCTGGGCCTGGCGAACGGTGGAGAAGTCGATCATGGCTATGTTCAGTGAGCGAAGCATCAACGAAGCAAACATGCAGATTACGTAGGGCATACGCGGTATCTTGCGCAATGCGCCAACCACCTCGATATCTCTGGTGGTCAGCACCAGGAGGAAGGTCATCAATATCATGGCGCCATAGCCGATCGACTTGGTCGCCGCCACGTATACCGTGCGGTCGGATATGACCAATGTGAGTGGCTGATGAAAGGGGAAAGAGGCAAAGGTCCACGACAGATTCAACGGTGTCTGGCTGACCACTAAGCCAGCCAGCGCGCCAGCCAGTATACCCCAGTAGAGCTGTTTGGTGAAGAGATAGTATCCCACGATGATTCCCACGAAGACGATCATGGCCACAGACACGCCGATGTTGATCTCTCCCGAATAGGTCTGGCGAGAGAACAGGATACGGGTGCCGGGGTTGGGATTGAAGACGATCCAGCTTAGAAAGAGACTGAACAGCATGGGGAAGATGACCACCAGATAGGAGCGGAACAACCAACGGATCACTCCACTCAGCCACAGCAGAACCAGCGCCACGGCCACCAGCAGCACACATCCCAGGAAATCGGGACGTGCGGTGGAGATCATGCCCATCAATACCAGAGAGACCCCCATCACCAGCGTGAACTTGCTGACAGCATGTAAGCCTGCCAGAGGGGAGTCAAGGCGCATGGAGAACAGGAACGTTCGTACCCACTTCTGACCCCTACCCGGGGATCTCGAGTCTACCACCGAACCTTCACTCATCTTTTTCCTCTCTAATGGCCAACACTAGATGTGTAGAGATCACGAGTCATGCCCTCTTGATCTCCACCAACAGGTTAGCAGGTCTCATACCCGGCAGAGTGTCATCCGGGCAGGCGCTCACCGCCAGGGTCACTGGCCGCAATGCCCGCAGCACCAGATAGTCACCGGCTCTGATGTCCATCGGACCGAACATGTAGCCATCCCGGTCAACCTCGCAGGTAACCCAATAGCTGGCCATCCCTGTCAGTTCCTTACGTTCCACACCGAGCGCCTCCGACAGCAAGTCACGACAGCCAGGGCGGCGGTCGTCATAGATCTCCCGCCAGCAGCCTGGGTACATAATGTCCACGCGATGATCGGAGTGGACCTCCACCACTTGTACGTAGGGAGTGCCTTCCCCATCGTAGAGCTTCATCCCTGGGTCCGCATAGAAGGTGAGCTTCACCTTGCCGAATTTCTCCCACCCGTTGATGTTCCTGGTCAACGCCTGGTCAAAGCCCAGAAACGTGAAGTCGCCGCCCTGGCCCCCCTCGGGTGAGATGATCTTGACCTCGTCCCCCTCTAGCAACGGGAAAGCCCGGGCCGTCCTTGGCGCCAGCGTCACTGATTCAACCATGCCCCACTTTCTCCTTCCCTCTCGCCAACACCGCTGGCCAGTTACGGGTACCGAGCGGTGCTCCTACGGTCGACTCTGCACCAGCCTGAGGAGCATGCCCTCTTTGCGGTGGTACACCAAAGAGCAAGAGATGGCCTCATCCTTGACGTTGTAGGCCACCTCGTTGAAGAGCAACAGGGGCGTCCCCTCCGGACATTCCAACCTCTGGGCGATAGTCCCCGCGGCCACGGTGGGGCTCAACTCGGCCACGTAGTACATTGCCCGCTCTCCCGCGAAATCCTCTAGAAAGCGGAAAACGTGCTGCGCGAGATCCTGAGCGGAGAATGGTTCACGGATCAGTCGCCTGGGCAGGAAATCCTCGCAGTGTATCACCGGCTGACCATCCGCGAGGAATACTTTTCGAATGACCAGAACAGTCTCATCGGGGGCTAGGTGCAGCGTCTCCTGTGTGTCCTGGTCCGCCAGCACCTCTTCGTATTCCAGCCATCCGATGCTCGGCTCGCAGCCCCGCGCGCGGATCATGTCCTCGCAGTTCCACATCCCCTCGAGGCGCGAATCGAGATAGACTGCGGCTTGGGTTACATAGGTGCCCGCTCCCTGACGCCGCACGACCGTGCCTTCACGTTGAAGGTTCGCCAGTGCCGCGCGCACAGTGGCCCGGCTGACTCCGTACGTGGCAGCGAGCTCGTTCTCAGGGGGAAGTTGCTCTCCGGGCGCAAACATTCCTTGACGGATTCCTTCCCTCAAGGCCTCCTCGACTTGCTTGGAGAGCAGCTCTCCTCGTTCGATGGTTGCCATGCCCGGCCCCGCGACTGCAATTGTCAGACGATTGCCATCTGCACCCATTTTACCACAATTCAGAACGCATGTCAAGCATTTCGGAACATTCTCCCTGGTGGCGAAACCAGATGTGGAGAGAAACCACCGGGGTTGGCCGCGGCTGTTCAGCACGCTACCGGAGTAGGACTTGGAGCGTCTGTAGATGCCAATAGAGGAGCAGACTCAGTGTCCTGTTCCAACAGGGTGCTCATGCCAAGACCGGGGAGGTAACGGCATCCAGTCCGCACTATGACCCCACAACGGCGCCTCGGCGCGACCGGCGGGGAGCAATTAGAGAGCCGCATAAGGACCGCGGATACTTCCGGTCCAGAGGGATCTAGAACTGGAACTCCGTGCCCAGACCCATCGCCCGCGCCTTGCGGTAGGTCTCCAGAGCGGTCGCGGCATCCTGAAAGGCCAGGCCCACGCTCTTGAAGAGAGTGATCTCCTCGTTGCTTTGCCTTCCCGGCAGTTGGCCGCCAATCACCTCTGCCAGACTACCGTGGATATCTGACCTGTTCAG
>DATEXS010000064.1:0-7658 GCA_035256725.1 Anaerolineae bacterium | reverse complement strand
GACTAGAATCACGCAGGGCCAGGGGAAGGAAGGGGACATCGCCTATCTGGAAGAGCTGGGGGAGCAGATTGGGCAATCCTCTCTCTGTGGTTTGGGACAGACGGCACCCAACCCAGTGCTCTCCACGATCAGGCATTTCCGCGACGAGTACGAGGCACATATCCTGGACAGGCGCTGTCCGTCCCATGTGTGCAAAGCTCTGATCCAGTACTCGATAGACATCGAGAAGTGCACGGGCTGCGGGCGGTGTTTGCGCAAGTGCCCCGCGGAGGCGATCTCAGGGGCCAAGAAGGAACCCCACGTCATAGATCAAGAGAAGTGCATCAAATGCGGAACTTGCCTCGAGGTGTGCAAGTTCGACGCAGTGGTGGTGGAGTAGAAAGGGCGAGATCATGATTTCGCTGACCATTGATGGCCACAAGGTAGAGGCCCTAGAGGGGTCGAGCATACTGGAGGCCGCGCGAGAAAACGGCATCGAGATACCGACTCTGTGCTATCACGAAGCACTGGAGCCTTACGGGAGCTGCCGTCTGTGCGTGGTGGAGTTGGAGACGCCGAGGGGACCACGCCTAGTGGCATCGTGTGTGTATCCTGCCGAAGACGGGGCGCTGGTGAAGACGAATTCGGAGATGGTGCAGGCATCCCGGCGGATGACCGCGGAGCTGCTTCTCGCCGCCGCTCCCCACGCGAAGGCCATACAGGAACTGGCCGCAAGGATGGGTGTGCAGGAGCCACGCGTGAGCCTCAGTGACAACGACTGCATCTTGTGCGGCCTGTGCGTACGGGCCTGCGCGGAGATCGTGGGGGCCAATGCCATCAGCCTGATCCATCGAGGCTTCAGCAAAGAGGTCAGCCCTCCTTTCGAGATCGGCTCTAACGCCTGCATCGGCTGCACCACTTGCGTGTTCATCTGTCCTACGGGAGCCATCAAGCTGGAGGATGTGCTGAGCAATAGATCTGTACACGACTGGGCGTCGGACTTCCAGGCGAGGGCCTGCAAGATCTGTGGCGACCACTACCTGGCGCCCGAACTGATTGCGCAAGTGGGTGAGTCGCTGGCTGGACCATAGGTATGAGGACGTGCCATCGCCCTCCTTGAAGGAGCATGCTAGGTGGTGACTGAAGGCAAGCCGAGAATTGGCGTTTTCTTATGTGAGTGCGGCCGAGAGATCTCTGACGTGGTCGAGTTGAGCATGTTGGAGCAGGGCGTTGCAGAGATGCCCGGCGTGGTGCTATCGCAGCGCCAGGCGTATTGCTGTTCGAAGGTAGGACTGCACGAAATCAGGCGGGCGATTGACAAGCATGGGCTTGATCGGGTCGTAGTCGCCGGCTGCACACCCCGCACCCATGGACCATTGTTCGAGAAGGCCCTAGAAGAGGCGGGCCTGAGCCCTTCGTGTCTGGAGTTAGTGAACGTCAGGGAGCAATGCGCGTGGGTGCACCTTGACGATCCCGAGGGTGCGACCGAGAAAGCGCTGGACTTAGCACGGATGGGTGTGGCGAAGGCGGCCATAATGGGGCTTCGACCTAGTATCCGGGTTGACGTGACCCCGGCGGCTCTGGTCATCGGTGGGGGCACAGCCGGGCTGACCGCTGCTGCGACGGTGGCTGCCAGGGGATTCCCGGTGATGCTGGTGGAAAAGGAGCCAGAGCTGGGCGGCCAGGTCGCCCGGCTGCATACTCTCTATCCCAGAGGTGAAAGCGCCAGCGAGTTCATAGAGAAGAGAATCCGCTCCGTGGAGGGGCACGAGAGTATTCAGGTACTTACCGGCTCGACAGTAACGGACATATCGGGCCCGGTTGGGAACTACCGGGTCATAGTGAGACGGGACGGCAAGAATCTGGAGTTTCACGTGGGGACAGTGATCGTGGCTACGGGCGCTCGCGAGGCTGAGCCCAGCGACGAGTTCCGGCAGGACGGTATCCGCGTGATGACACAGTCAGGGTTGGAGCTGGCACTGCGAGAAGATGGGGTCAATGCAGGCCACGTGGTGACGCTGGTCTACGAGCCAGATCCAGAGGCCTACTCAACAGTGGCTGCGTCGACCGCCCTTAAGAACTCCCTCCTGTTGAAGCGCAGATATCCTGAGGCTGCGGTCTCGCTGATCTTCAACGATCTCTCCTCCGACTTGAGTGCTGCGATGATCGAGGAAGCGAGAGCCGTGGGCGTTCGCTTCTACAACTACGACGGGCGACGACCTCCCCGCCTGGCAAACAAGGCCGTCGAAGTGTTCGACCGACTGGGCGGGGAGGCAGTGACCATACCTGCCGAAGTGGTGGTGCTGGCTGTGCCGCTCGTTCCCTATGATGACGCCATGTCGATCTCCAGTATGCTGTCCATGCCTGTGGACAAACATGGATTCTTCTTGGAACCCAACGTTCGACTGCGTCCCGGGAGTTTTCTGCCCAGGGGCATCTTCGTGTGCGGGAGTGCGCACTACCCAGTGAGCGCGAACGAGAGCGTGTTCCAGGGTTATAGGGCCGCTGCCAGGGCCCTGCGCCATCTGTCGGCGGGCACGCTCGCGAGCCAGGGGCCTCGAGCCCAGGTGAGAGAGAGCCTCTGCGTGGGGTGTGGGATTTGTGTCGAGTCTTGCCCGTTTGGGGCGATATCCATGGTGCCCGGCAGGGGAATGTTGAGCGTTTCGAGCATCGATGCCTCACTCTGCGTAGGGTGCGGCAATTGCACGGTGGCGTGTCCGGCCAAAGCCATCTCCATGGAGCCATCTGGTGACATGGAGTTGATTGCTCAGATCGAGGCGGCATTGGCTGCTCGGACAGATGGCCGACCTCGCGTTCTAGCCCTGTTGTGCGAGTGGAGTGGCTATGCAGCGGCCGATCTGGCCGGAGCTGAGCGTCGCCAGTACCCGGCCAATGTACGAATCATACGGGTAGGGTGTGCCGCCCGTTTCGATCCCTATCTTGTACTGTGGGCCTTTCTGAAGGGGGCTGATGGAGTCCTTCTGGGGGGCTGCGACCCGGGAATGTGCCACTACATAGAAGGCAACAGGTGGGCAGCCAAGAGGATTGAGACCCTCCATCACATGCTGAAAGGCGCCGGGTTTGATGCCAGAAGGCTGAGTCTCCGGTGGTTGAAACCAGATGACGGCGCCCGGTTCGTGGAGGTCGTGAGGGAGTTTGTCGACGAGATAGAGTACCTGGGGCCCACGATGCTTGTTGACACCGGCCAGAGCTTGGGAGCCAGTCCGCAAGGACAGCTCCTGCCCTCTGTGCAATCGGTCTGATGGCTTAGCGGCTGGGAGGATACTTAATGTCGAAGCGGCTGGAGGCACAGGTTTGGGACTTGGATAGGTGTGCAGGTTGCGGCCTCTGCGTAGCTACGTGCTCCAAAGGCATGTTGTACTGGGATGAGGGGGCGAAGCACCCCGTCAGAGAGGTGAGGGAGAAACGCCTAGGACTTACCACAATCCCTCTCGACACCTGCACCTTCTGCCAGGTATTCTGTGAGGAGACCTGCCCACGTTTACATCAGTGGGAGGAAGTGCCGGCCCGACGCGTGGTCTCGGCCAGGGCGAAGGGACCCGTGGAGAGCGGAGAACCCATGGAGGTGATCAGAGCCCTGCTGATCGCCAACCTGTCTGCTGGGGCGATAGATGGGGTCATCGCCAACGACGTGGACGGCTGGGACCTTCAACCCCGGGCCAAGGTGATGACCAGAGTGGAGGAGCTGGCTGACAACGTGGGGGTGCAGGGGCTGTGGGTGCCCACTCTAGATGTGCTCAACGAGGCGGTCTACGAGAAGAAACTGCGCAATATCGCCGTGGTGGGGACACCCTGCGTCAGCGAGGCGGTCAGGACGGTCAAGGCCTCAGACAACGAGCGGCTCAACCCCTATAAGGACGCGCTGCGACTGAGCGTGGCGGTCTTTTGCACTGGGGTGTACTACCCCGGACCGGTTCGCCAGTTCCTGGAGGAGAGGATGGGAATCTCCGCTCGTGAGGTGAAGAGGGTCTTCGTCTCGCCGCGGGACAAGGAACTGAGGGTGATCCTGTGGGACGGCGCGGAGAAGAGGGTCGCTCTCTCCAAGATAGAAGGCTACAGCAGAGCGGGGTGTGCCACATGCGATGATCTGCTTGGCGAATCCGCCGATATCGCGGTGGGCAAAGTGGGCGCGAAGGAGGGACACAGCACGCTCATCGTGAGAAGCGAGGTGGGAGAGCAGTGTCTGCAGAACGCGGTCGATCTGGGCCTACTGGAGGTGAGCGCGGAGGTCGACGAGAAGGCGCTGCGGACGGCGAAGGAAGAGAAGGAGCGCAGGGACAGGGCTCAGGCTTTCGATGAGCTGATGCTGATGATGCTGGATGCTTTGAGGGAGCCTCAGAGACGGGCGGAGGTTAAGGAGGAATTCGTGAGGCTGTACGAGGTAGATAGCCTATCTGATTCTGTGCAGGAGGAGACACGTCATGGCGCATGCGCCCAGTGTGCTGGATGCTAAGGGTAAGGACTTGAAGGCCGCGAGCACGGCGCTCAAAGCGAAACTCGCCGAGGATTCTGCGGTCGTTAAGAATGTCACGCATCTCCATGGGTTCTGCGGCGGGCTCAAGTCCGGCCAGATCACCATTCAGGGAGATAGTGGGGACTACCTTGGCGTGGTGAACAGCGGAGCGGTGATCAAGGTCACCGGGAATGCCGGGAAGTACGCGGCCGACAACATGACAGCCGGAGCAGTGATCGTGGAGGGAGACGCCGACTACGGTGCCGCTCAGTACTGCTACGGGGGCACGGTGGTGATTAAGGGGAGTGCCGGAGATTTCACCGCCACCATGAATAAGGGGGCCACCATCATCATCGGAGGGGATGTCGGCGACGAGGCGGCGACCTATATGGTTGCTGGCGACGTGGTCGTCGTGGGCGACGCAGGAGAGAACCTGGGCAACTACCTGATCAGAGGCAACATCTACGTCCAGGGCGAATGGGCTAGCCTGGGCCACAACTGCGCCGTTGGTGACATGGAAGGCGGCGATATCAAGAAGCTGGAAGGCTGGCTGGAAGAGCACGGCCTTGAGGCCGATGCCCAGGCCTTCCGGAAGATCACACCCTTGTCTGACAAACCGTTCTACTCTCACTAGGAGGCAGCATAATGTCCACTGTCGGTGCTTTCTGTGTTACGCTCAACGAGAATCAATGTATCAACTCCCGCATGCCCGGCAAGTGTGCCACGTGTGTAGAGATCTGCCCGTATGGGGTCTACGGCCTGAACGAAGAGAACGAGGTGCGCATACAAAACTACAATGCGTGCGTCGGCTGCCGTCTCTGTGCGGAGTTCTGCCCGGAGAACGCCATTCGCATCAATCCAGCCGAGTCGGAGCTGGTCTCCAGATACCCCTGGACCCTAGGCACGATTGAGGAGATACACCACAAGGCCCTGACCGGGGGCTATGGGCTGCGAGGCTTCGGCACCATGGGCGGCCCTACGCCGCATTTCGACACCATTGTGGTCGTCCCGTCGCAACTGGCCTCACCGGCACCACGGGACAAGTACCGGGAAGAGTGCAACATGGAGGTAGTGATCGGCGAGGGGACCTGTGAGAAGCCGATCAGACTGCGATACCCGTTCATCTTCCCGGCCATGTCCTACGGTGCCCTGTCCCGGGAGGCCAAGCTAGCGCTGGCCATCGCGGTTGCTAAGACAGGGATCATGACCAACACGGGCGAGGGTGGCGTTGTAGAGGAGGAACCCTACTACGCCAACGGCTACGAGAGGCCGGACAGAAAGAGGAAAATCTGGGAGCCCGGAGGGTACCTGGTGGTGCAGTGGTCGACAGGACGCTGGGGGGTGTCCGCAGACTACCTGAATGCCGGGGATGCCGTGGAGGTCAAGATCGGCCAGGGGGCGAAGCCGGGGATGGGAGGTCACCTGCTGGGGGACAAGGTGACCGAGGACATCGCCGCCATCCGGGGCATTCCCGTGGGCAGCGATGCCCTGTCGCCCTGTCGATACTACGATGTGGTTGGGCCAGAGGACATCAAGAAGCAGGTGGAGTTCCTCAGGAACATCACCAACTACGAGAAGCCCATCCTGATGAAGCTGGGGCCCAGCCGGCCATACGAAGACGTCAAGGCGGCGGCGCTGGCTGGTGTGGATGCCATCTCCATCGACGGTCTCGTGGGAGGAACTGGGTGCTCACCGGAGGTGGTGACGCAGGGTGTGGGCATACCCACCATCGCGCTCATAGGCCCCGCGGCAAGAGCGCTCAAGGATCTGGGGTTACATCGCAAGGTCAAGCTCTTCGCGCTAGGTGGGATGAGGAACGGGCTTGATGCCTACAAGGCCATGGCCATGGGCGCTGACGGTGTGGGCTTTGGCACGGCCGCTGAGATCGCCATGGGCTGCCGGGGTTGTATGGCCTGCCACCAGGGCAACTGCCCCTACGGCATCACCTCCCAAAATCCCAAGATGAGGGAGCGGCTCGACCCGGAGGAGATCGGACAGCGTTTGGCCAACTTCATCAACTCCTCGGCAGAGGAGGTCAAGATCCTGACCATGCTCTCTGGGCACTCGGATATAGGAGAGCTGAGTGAAGAGGACCTGCGCGCCCTGGACGTGAATACAGCAGCGATAACGGGCCTGAAACTGGTCGGGTACGAGCGGCCACTGCCCTGGTGGGAGAACGGCCATGATAACTAGTCGAGTCTTGCCCGGTGGGGCCACGTTGAGCAAGCAGGGGGATGCGCTGCCCCCTGTTTGGAACGCATGAGGCCAACAGGTTTGTCAGTTGATAGTACGCAGTGAACTGTGACGAGAGGCTGAGGGAAGCGAGGAAGAGATGGGCGAGGTGACAACGTTTAGCGTCGGTATGAGCTTCGAGCGAGAAGGAGGCAAAATGGATACGGTAACGATCAACGGCACAGCCATCCAGGAGATGGTGCAGAGCGCACTGGCGTTCTCGGCAGAGAAGGCGGAATTGTCAGCGGCTCGGGAGGTGCGACGCGAAATCGCCGCTGGTGATTGCACCGTCTGCGAGTACCTGAGGTATGGGCTGTCCAAGGAGCTCGGCCAGTACCTGGGCACCATAGACAGATCGGTGCAGGCTGTTTACGCCTACGAACCCGAGTACGCTGCAGGGGTTCTGCATCTCGACTCCGCCGGGCCGGGCATCGATCGGGGGATTAACCTGATCGTCTCGGTGGACAGGAAGAACCATGCGCTTGATTCTATCGTCGCGTCCTTGGAGGACGCGGTGAAGGAGGGCGTGCGGCCTTTGCTTTGCTCGAAGGCCAACGGGTCCTGCCTTGCCCTCGACGTCAAAGTCGTTGATGGCGATGAGCTGGCGTCCAGGCGAGGCTACGGGGCGCTCGTGTCCTCGGTCTACATGGCTCCCATGAGGCTGTGGAGCAGGGGCGACTCAGCCGAGCCTTAGACCGTGGTAGGAAACGAGACGGCGTTTCCGTATCCACGAGAATGTCGTACGGGATAATTTTCCTTCTCCTTACATCCCCGCAGCACGGGCTAGAGCCCGTGCTGCGGGAGAATTGGCCCGCGCCCGCCCTCAGGGTCTGGGTTCCCGAATCGACCACCAGGCGTGGGTGACCTGGTGGTGCGCTAGTAAGCCTCCAGCGTGCCTCGGCGCTTGGACGTGATCTCAAACCAACTGAAGAGCACGTACCCGATCAGGACGTAAACGACGCCGATGAGAGCC
>DATEXS010000063.1:0-8265 GCA_035256725.1 Anaerolineae bacterium | reverse complement strand
ACGGTACTTCTTCTGTAGGATGAGGTTGCGGGCCTCCAGAGGGCCGGCCAGCAGATACAATGAGCGGATGATGTTCTTCTCTCTTCCCTTGCAGCCGGTCAGTGCCCATGGTTTGGCCGGGGGCTTGGGCTCCACCTCTGGCAGTTCCACCGGCTCCATGATCTGCCCGATGCTGCCATCCCCCAGGATCATGGCTGGGTTGCGATACTTGTCGGCTAGCTCAAAGGCCAGAATGGTGAAGTCTATGGCTTCCTGAACTGTAGAGGGCGCCAGTACGATGGCGTAGTAGTCACCGTGGCCGCCTCCCTTGGTGGCCTGGAAGTAGTCTGCCTGCGAGGGCTGCACGTTTCCCAGCCCCGGACCGCCGCGCATGATGTTGACGATGACCGCGGGGAGTTCAGTGCCAGCCAGAAAGGAGATGCCTTCCTGTTTGAGGCTGATCCCCGGGCTGGAAGAGGAGGTCATCGCCCTCTTGCCGGCGGCAGATGCTCCCAGGACCATGTTGATGGAGGCAACCTCGCTCTCCCCTTGCACGAAGGCTCGGCCCAGCTCCGGCATTCTTTTGGACATGTACTCCAGAAGCTCTGTCTGGGGGGTGATGGGGTAGCCAAAATAGGCGTCGCAGCCAGCGCGGATGGCGGCCTCGGCGATAGCTTCGTTACCCTTCATCAGAACTTTGGCCCTGATTGCTCTCCTCTATCTGCTAGCTAAGCTGACGAGCCGCCTGGGGCCTCGTTTGGCCTAGCGATAGACCGTGATTGCCACGTCGGGACACATCAGAGCGCACATCGTGCAGCCGGTGCACTCCTCCTCGGGGTCTATCAGTATGGAGGGCCTGTATCCCTTGGCGTTGAAATGCTCGGCCATTTTCACCAGGTCCTTCGGACAGACCGTCGTGCACAACTGGCATCCCTTGCACCGTTCTTCGTCGATTACTATGGTGGGCATGGTCTGAGCACCTCCCTAGACTACTCTTCCCACGGAGGACGAAAATGCCTGATCAGTGGCAGGATTGGTTGGGCGTATCGCCCCTCAATCTCTTCCTGCACAAGCCGCTCCTCTACGCACAGGAACGCTATGGGGAGGCCGAGCTGCTGGCTGGCTTGCTCCACCAGGCGATGTCCCTCTTCGACCGTCTGAGGCGTGGTCTCGGCGATGAGGTTCGGGTTGCTCACCAAAGCTCCCGCTTTCAGCCGGGTGTTGGCCTCGATATCCTCAACCGTCTGCGCGATGCGCTCCACGCTGGCGTTGAAGGGGCGGAAGGGGTTGACCACCAGGTACATCACGTATCCTGAGCGTTCGATGACCGCCCTGAACTGCCCGATGGCGCGCGAGCCCTGGGAATCGCCTCCCACATCCACGAGGGTAAAACCGTCGGCTCGCTGCAAGGTTCCCCACATCTGGGCGCTGACCGCTGGCAGATGGATGTTCCAAGTGGCCTCGGAGGGGGCCACCACCTCCACTCCCTTCTCCGCCAGTTGTTCCGTCATGTCTCGGGAGCGGAAATAGGGCGTTACCACGTCCATGTCGCTCAGCCTCACCGGCCGGTCGAGCGCAGCGAGGGCCAGCGCGTAGTTGATGGCTACCTCTGTCTTGCCGGTGCCGAAGCGCCCGGCGAAAATGGTGATCCTCGGAAGGTCCGTAATCGATTCTCTTAGCATCGAACAGACAATCTAGCAGGCAATCGATCCCCGAGCCCGCTGAGCGTATCTCCGCTCGCTTCTATTCTCGCTGCCCGGCTGGAGCCACGCGCAGAGGTTGTGGCGGGTAACGGAAGATGTTCCCCACCACCATGCGGTTGATATTGTCGTTGAGTTCGCCGAACATGCGAAACGCGCGGCGCTTGTACTCTACCAGCGGGTCCATCTGGCCGTAGGCCTGGAGTCCGATACCCTGCCGCAGGTCCTCGATGGCGGTGAGGTAGTCCACCCATAGCGTGCTGGTGAAGCCCAGCATCAGCCGTTTCTCGATCTCCTGCATGAGCTGTTTTCCCAGGTAGCGCTGCACTTCTGATTTGTCCTGCTCGTCGAGTTGGGAGCCAGCCTTCCCGACGATCTCGCTGAGTCGCTGGTGGCCCAGATAGCGAGCCAGGCCCTGTCTGAGTTCCTCGCCCAGATCACTCAAGCTGCGACCCTTGAACTCCTTCATCGCCGCGTCGTCGAGCCCGTAGCGTTCCTCTGCCAGGAGTTGCTCCACCTCGCGGCGGGTTGCCTCATCCAGGTCCTCAAACCGCTTGCCCCCGATCTCCTCAGCCATGCTCTGCGAAAGGTAGCGCAAGAGTTCTCCACGTTTGTCCCGTTCCAGGTCCTTAAGGCCCCTGTCCCGGAAACGCTGGAGCTTGTCGGCATCCACAAAGTAGTCCGTCGAGCGCAGGTAGCGTTGAATATCGTCGCGCAGCTCCTGTTCCAGCTCGCCAAAGCGGCGCCCGGCGTGCTCCTCCAGCCATGTCTGCCCCAGCCAGGAGGCGAGGCCCTCGTATTCCCTGGTGTCCAGAGCCAAGTCCGACAGCAGTGCGCTCTGGAACCGATCCAGGGCATCCTGGTCGAGGAAATAGCCGACGCTATCCAGGTACTCCCGGAGGTATTCGCGGTCTCCCTTCTCCAGTTCCGCTACCGGCCGCGGGACGATCTCGCTGGCCAGCCCACGCGCCAAGAAGCCGATCAGCCCGCGTTGGGCCTCGTTTTCCAGGTCTGCCAGCCTGCGCTGCAAGAGCTTATCTTTCTTGGCCTGATCGAGGAAGTAATCGCTCCCTCTCAGGTAGGTCTCCACATCCTGCCGCAGGCCATCGGTAAGCTCGGACGCGCGCTGCGAGCGGATCTCGGAGAAGAGGCGTCGCCCCAGGTGCCGGCGGACTACCTCGAAGTCGTCAGGCTCCAGCGCGGTGGCTTCCGCAGCCTGGAACCGCTCCAGTCGGGCGCGGTCGAGGAAGTAGTCCCCTTGTTCCAGTTCCGCGAAAACGCGGGCTCGCATCTCCTCAGGCAGGTCGTCCACGGTGTGCTCGGAAAGCAGCGCCTCGATGCGGGCCCTGATGGCTGCCAGGACTCCCTGGCGCAGCTGAGGTTCGAAACCCTGGACTTCCTCGATCTCCAGGCATTCCTCTTTGGCGGCATCGATGAAGTGGCCGTTGTCTCGCAGGTGTTGCCAGACCTTCTGGCGGAGATCGTCGGGCAGGTCCGAGAACCTCACTTCTCGGAGTTCAGCCAGGCGCTCTCTGCCCAGGTGATAGGCGATACCCTCTCTTACACTGGGGTCCGCCTCGGAAAGGCTCAGCTTGGTGAACTGCTCCCGTTTCTTCTTCTTGGTAAACAGATTCTCCAGATCTAGATAATGCAGGATGCTTTCCCTGATCTGCTGATCCAGGCTCATGAACTTGAGTTGTCCCAGCTCGGAGACGATTTGCTGACCCACGAGTTGCTCTAGGTCGCGGACTACGCTGGCATCTAGATCCGACAGGGTCAGGCTCTCGAACTGCCGGGCTTTGCTCTGGTCGAGGTAGTAGTCTGTCTGGTGCAGGTAGTCGCGGATGGTCTGCTGGAGATAGGGGGGCAGTTCACCGACCAGCTTACCTTGCAGGTCCTGTTCCACGCCCGCCAGGAGGCGATCCTTCAAGCGTTGAAAGAGACTCTTCTCCAGGTCCGACACTTTGGCCTGCCGGAAGGCCTCGAAGGCCTCCTGGTCGGCGAAGTGTCTGCTCTCCCGCAGTCGGAGATCCAGGTGCCGGCGCGCATCGTCCGGGAGGGAAGCGACACTGCCCGCCGCCTCCAGTTGCCGTTGTCCGAGGTAGCTGATTAGTCCCTGAGCTGTTTCTTCATCGAGCTCCGCAAGGGGCTGGTGGGCAAAACGTTCTTGGCGCTCCACATCCACCAAAAGGCCCTCGCCTTGCAGGTGGCCAAGCACGGTCTCCCGGAAATCGCCTTTGAGCGCCCCTATGGCCCGGCTCTCTACTTTCTCCAGTCGTTTCTTGATGATGAAGGCGCAGGCTTCCTGGGCGATTTCCGGTTCCAGGTCCTGGAGACTGCCGTGGACGAAGAAGCGCTGCACCCTCTGTTCGTCCACGAAGTGGCCCCGCGACCGCAGGTACTCTACGACGGTCAACCGTAGGTCAGGGTCCCAGCTGCCCACCGGGATTTCACCGAGCTGCTCCAGCTCTCTGTGCCCTGCATGAGAGGCGATCCCCTCTCGAACTGGCCGGTCCAGGCCGGCGATGGGCTTATGGAGCAGCCGTTCGACGGCGCCAGCCTCCTCGAAATAGCCTTCAGCCAACAGGTAGTCCTCAATCTGGGCCGCAAGCCGCTCGTCGAGTTCGGAGACCGAGACAGCCAACTCTGTCTCCAGTCGCCGCTGCAAATGCGGGACTAGCTTCTCGAAGATGTCCAGGTCGGCGATGCTGACGCCCTCGAGCTGCTTGATCCCCAGGTAGGCCCTCACCCGCTCATAGAGCTGGGGGTCCAGTTGACCAAGGGTCTCTTGCTCGACGTCCTGAAGCACCGCTTCCCCGTAATGCGCGGCCAGGCCGTCGTACAGATCTCCCTCCAGATCCTGGAGGGGGCTCTGTCCGAGCCGGGACAACTCCTGGCGACCCCAGGTCTCCTGGCGGGCGACCAGGGCAGCCTCCATCAGCTCCAGGGCAAGCTCCCGCACCTCGTCTCGGCGCAGGTCTCTGAGCAGGGGCAGGGCCAGGAAGGGCAGTGGAAACCGCTGCGCGAAGGAGAACCGCTTCAGATGCCCCCTGTCGAAATCCGCTCGCTCGGCGAAGACCACCTCCAGCAGGATACCGGTCAGTTCCTCGCTGGATGTTGTCTGCAGTTGGCTGGCTTTCTCCTGGACGGCACGGCGCATCTCCTCCAGTTGGGCTGTGGCCCAGCGGTCGTAGGCCAGGGACACCGCCTGGACCAGGACCCTTTGCAGCGCACCAAGGTCGGTGGTGGCTAGGCCATTCAGCTGGAAGAGCAGGTCTAGCAGGGTCCCCTTCCCTTGAGCCATGGTGGTGAGCCTGGCCCTATCGGAATCGCTGGAGTCAGACAAAGAGTTGGTGAGAAGTACCTCTACGTCCCTGGCGGAGATCTCGGAAGTCTTGATCTGCTCCAGCTTCATGGCCGCGGGGATGCGCATCTGTGCAGCGCGCAGCAGTTTCTCGCACAGCTCCTGGTGGTAGTCTCGTTCCAGTTGCTCCAGGAGCAGGTCTTCAACCTCGGCAATGGGCATTCGTCCCAGTTCGCTGGGCTTTACGTTCAGAGTCAGGGGTGATACACTCTGCACGTATTGCAGTAACTCCTGGCCGCTCAGGGACCTTTCTTGCTCCTCTGCCAGGCTGGTGTAGTCCTCGATTTTGTTCTCCATTGACTCAGTCATGCTGGAGAGGCTCTCTTTGTACTGCCGCATGGCCGTATCGAAGGGATCGTCGATGAGCGTGGCCAGCAGATGCTGGCGGTATTCGTCGCTGGCCTGTTCCCCCAGTTGCACCACCCGGTCCGCCGTCATCTTTCCAGCTTCCGGCAGCAGCTGGCTGGCCAGGAAAAGGATACTGAAGGGCGGAAAACAGGTCAGCTTGCCCAGGAAGCTGTACTGATAGGGGAACGGCCCGTCCGGAGGGGCGATGGAGAGGGGCATTACCTCATCGAGATAGTTGAGCAAGGCCACCTCGTCGCCCTCTTTGCCGAAGGCCTCGCTGAGCTTTCTGTCCAGTTCACTCTCCAGCATCTCCCACAGCTCGGGTTCCAGGTCTTTACTTGTGAGGAACCTGTAACGTCGGCCGTAGATAAGTTCACGCTGGCGATTGAGGACATCGTCGTACTCCAGAAGGTGCTTTCGTATGTCGAAGTTGTAACCCTCGACCTTGGTTTGGGCGCCCTCGATAGTTCTGCTCACCATGCCATGCTCGATGGGGATGTCCTCTTCTACGCCCAGCCTGTCCATCAGGCTGGCCACTGACGGCCCCCCGAAGCGGCGCATCAGGTCATCTTCCAGAGAGAGGTAGAAGCGGGAGGACCCTGGCTCGCCCTGACGGCCGGCTCTTCCCCGAAGCTGGTTGTCTATGCGGCGGGCTTCGTGTCGCTCGGTGCCCAGGACGTGCAGGCCCCCCAACTCCAGGACTTGCTCGCGCCGCCGCACGTAGTCAGGGTCCACCTCGGCAATGCCGGTGTACAACTGCGCCGGGCTGGCGCGGTAGGGGTCGATGCCGCGGCTTTGGAGCAGCCTGTGGGCCGTGGCTATGGTCTCTTCGGAAAGCTCGCCGCCCAGTTTGATGTCCACACCTCGGCCAGCCATGTTGGTGGCGATGGTGACCGCCTTGGGCTCGCCGGCTCGCGCGATGATGGCCGCCTCGCGGGTGTGGTTCTTGGCGTTGAGGACCTCGTGGGGGATGCCTCTGGCTTTGAGCATGCCGCTGAGGCGCTCGGACTTCTCCACGGAAGTCGTTCCCACCAGCACAGGTCGCCCGTCCTGGTGTAGCTCCTCGATCTCCTCGGTGATGGTCTGCCACTTGGCCTGCTCTGACTTGTAGACTGCATCCTGGTAGTCGGCCCGTCTGTAGAAGAGCACCTGGTCGGGATTGGTCCGGTCACAGTACACGACGATCTCGGTGCCGTCCTCCTTGACACGCTTCTGGACCAGGCTGGCCTCCGGGCCACGGGCCATGTATTCGACGTTGGTGGGGAGCACCACCACGTCCAGCTTGTAGATCTTGTCCAGTTCCTCCGCCTCTGTGGACGCAGTTCCGGTCATTCCGGCCAGCTTCTCGTACATGCGGAAGTAGTTCTGGAGGGTGATGGTGGCCTGGGTCATCATCCGGGGCCTGATGGGCACGCCCTCCTTGGCCTCGATGGCCTGATGCAATCCATCGCTGAGACGACGGTCTGCCATCAGTCGGCCCGTGAACTCGTCCACCAGGACGATGCGCTGTCCTTGCTTGATGTAGTCCCGGTCCTTGTGGAACAGCACCTGGGCCCTGAGGGCCTGCTCCATGTAGTGGACGTACTGGAAGTTGGCTTCGTCGTAGATATTCTCTATGCCCGTCTCGGCCTCTACCTTGGCCAGCCCGGCCTCGGAGAGGACCACGTTTCTTTCCTTCTCGTCCAGTTCGTAGTCGATCTCGGGCCGAAGCTTACGAGCGATGTGGGCGAAACGTTTGTACTCCTCCAATGGCTCGTCGGACTGCCCCGAGATGATCAGGGGGGTGCGCGCTTCGTCGATGAGGATGTTGTCTACCTCATCGATGATGGCGTAGTGGAGCTCGCGCTGAACCCGCCGGTCCAGGCTGTAGGCCAGGTTGTCTCGGAGATAGTCGAAGCCATACTCGTGATTGGTGCCGTAGGTGATATGGGCGGCGTAGGCTTCCTGGCGATCTACGGGGCGGAGGTACTTGAAGTCGCCCCGGGCGAACTCTGGATCGAAGAGGAAGGCGGCGCCCTCGCCCTGCTGAAGCAGGCCGACGGTAAGCCCCAGCAGGTGGTAGATAGGCCCCATCCACTGCACGTCGCGGCGGGCCAGGTAGTCGTTGACGGTGATCAGATGGGCACCCCGGCCAGTCAGGCCATTAAGGTAGAGGGCCAGGGTGGCCACCAGGGTCTTGCCTTCACCCGTCTTCATCTCCACCACTTTGCCCTGGTGGAGGAAGATGCCGCCCAGGATCTGCACGTCGAAGTGGCGCATGGAGGTGGTGCGCTTAGAGGCCTCCCTGACGGCGGCGAAGGCCTCGGGGAGCAGGTCGTCCAGCGACGCGCCGGCGCGGAGCCTGGCCAGAAGCCCCTGGGTGCTTTCGCGGAGCTGCGCGTCCATGAGCTCCTTGAACTGGGGTTCGAGCTCTCCGACCTGATCTACGAGAGGTTGCAGGCGATCCAGTTCCTTCTCGTTGGGATCGCCTCCAAACCTGGATACGAACTTCAACATGTTGGCCAGTTCCTGAAGGGTCGGCGGTGCCCCGAGACAGCGCGCCCCTTAGCCGCTCTGAGGCCCGAGCGCTGGTCACGCCTGGGGCGGTGCCCGGGGATTGCTTCACGAAAAGAAAACGCCCGAAAGGTTCCTTTCAGGCATTGCTGGGCGGCTGGCAGTCCGCCGGTAAGCAACAGTGAGCCCTCTAGGCATAGTAACGGACGGGGCGAGGCAACGATGCTTGTTCTAGTGAAACCATCAACCGCGGCGCAGCTCACGGCTGGAACGAGCACAAATATGACCTCTCCTTATCTCCTGATCCCACCATGATTATATCAGAAGGGCGGGAAAAGGACAATACTGGAATGCAGGCGGCTCGGAGCAGCCTCATCGGAG
>DATEXS010000062.1:0-3452 GCA_035256725.1 Anaerolineae bacterium | reverse complement strand
GTCTTTCTCATCGACCTGGCAAAGCTGTATCGGGAGGCGGGCGCTGACTACATGACCGTGCGGGAGATGGGCGGCGGTGGTGACATCCTCAGCCCGCGCATGTTCGGGTCCCTGATTCAGCCTCACCTCCAGAAGATCTTCTCGGCTGTCGAATCGCCGAAGATCCTGCACATCTGCGGAGACACGAATCTCATCATCGAGCAGATGGCCGATTGCGGGGCGGATGCGATCAGCGTTGATCAGAAGAATCACTTGAGAGAGACCAGGAAGAAACTGGGTGACGACGTCATCCTCCTGGGAAACCTGGACCCGTACAATATCCTGGTGGCCGGCACTCCCGAGCAGATTACGGAGACAGTGAAGGACATTATCGACAGCAACGTCAATGCGGTGTGGCCGGGTTGTGACATCTGGCCAGACGTGCCCAAGGAGAATATGAAAACCCTGGTGGAGGCAACCCACAAGCACGGGTAGCGGTGAAGCAGGGGCGACGAGACAACTCGGTTTGGTGTGCAGGCCATGGGTGCGAATGAGGAAGGACCACGGTGCACCGTAGTCGTTTTCACGGGCCAGGGCAAGGGTAAGACCACGGCTGCTGTCGGTCTGGCCTGCCGCTCCGTGGGTCATGGCGGCAGGGCGGTTTTTGTCTACTTCACCGGGCCCACGAGACCGAGGCTGGGCGAGGTGCTGGCCACAGACGTGCTGGGTCCCAAGGTGAAGATGATAGCGATCCACTCTCAGGCGGCCGACACGGGCTTTCTGGAGCAGTTCGACGAGTCGGTGCCGACGGTGGAGGTCGCTCTCCAGCGAGCCCGAGAGATACTGAGCCAAGGAGACTGTAGCCTGCTCGTGTTGGATGACATCAACCCTCTGCTGAATGAGGGCACGGTGGACGAGTCAACGATCAGAGAGCTGATCGCCCTGGCGCCCGAAACTACCACGATCGTGTTGACTGGGCGCTCCGCCCCCCAGTGGGCTCTGGACCTCGCTAGTATCGCCACTGATTTCGCAGAGGTCAAGCACCCGGTCCACCAGGGTGTAGGGCCCCGCAAAGGCATCGAATTCTAGCGGGGACTCCGGTAGGCCGGAGTCCCCGCTGAGTGGCTTGACGCTCTGCGCTGGCGGCCGTGTCGGCGCCTTTGACTTCGCTGCTCAATCAAAGGCGCTGGGGCTGCGCCTGACGGCCACGGGTCCGCACTCGGTGGTTTGTCAGCAGGGGGCTGGCCCCTGCGGCAATCCTTTGAGCAGGTGCATGTCTGTGACCAGGTCTGCGAGGGCGATCACTTCGGGGTGGGCGTGCCGGCCGGTCAGGATGACTTCAACGCCCTTTGGCTTGGCTTCCAGGATGGATAGAAGACTGTCCAACTCGATCAGGCGCCGTTCCAGCGCGAGGTTCACCCGGTCCAAGATGACCAGGTCGTACTTGCCGCTGGTGACCACCTCTTTGGCATGATCCAGCGCCTGCTGAGCGAGACCTGCGTACGTGGAGCCTGGCCTTTCGCCCTCGGCTAGCGAGGGACGGCCATAGCGCTTGCAGGCGATGCCGGGATAGCCAGCCATGGTCTGCAAGTAAAGGTCGCCGGCCCTAGTCTTGGTAAACTCCACCACGTAGACGCGTAGGCCATGGCCGAGCGCACGCAGGGCCTGGCCCAGCGCTGCCATTCTTGTGGCTATCCTATCACCCGCGTAGACCTGTATCTGGCCCCGTTCCAGAAGCATTCTGATCTTTCAGCAACCGAGGCGACGCCAAGCGGCCAATCGGCCAGCGAGGCCGACCCCATACTGGTCGGCGCACGGAGGCGTTGCGTGTTCAGTCAATCACGAATTGAAACCGCCGCTGAAAGCGCCTCAGCAGGCGCAGAATGGGGGCGCCGAACAAGAGGATCAGAAGAAGGTTCCCCACCGCTCTGCCCATGTCCCACCACAGAGAAGTGGTCACGTAGAAGGTGGCGTACTTGGTGAGGGCTGGCCACAGCCCGCTCCCGGGTTGCCAGCGCGCATCGGTCTGGCCCACGTCGATCAGATACGGCCAGAACCACAGATTCATGATCGCACCGAAGAGTAGCCCCAGCCCGGCACCCCAGACCGCCAGAAGGATAATCTCCGCGCGGCCGAAGCGGCGAAGAGGCGGAAGCCAGGCCGAGGCCATGCCCATCCAGCCGACGGAAAACATCTGATACGGTAGCCAAGGCCCCATGCCCCCGGTGATGATGGCGGAGACTAGCATGGAGAGCGCACCCAGCAAAAAACCAAAATCTGGACCGTAGGTGTATCCGCAGAGGATGGGCAGGAAGAGCAGAGCCGTGAAACCCGCTGGGCCCGGGATCAGACGCAACGCGGCGTTGATGGCGACCAAGATGCCGAGAACGGCTACCACCTTGGAATCCATCTGACGGGTCTCCAGGTTGGCGATGACTACGACTAGGCAGAGGAGCAGCAGGATCAGAAAGGTAAAGGGGGCGTCGGCTGAGTGGGCCATAAAGCTCTGAGCGGGGTTGCTCCGCTGGGCGAGGAAGAACGGATACAGAAAGGCTATCCCGCCCAACAGGGTGGCCAGGGTGAGGATCAGGGTGCTCAGACCCCTGCCTGCGAGGGAAGACACTCGCAGCCTCAACCAGCCGCCACTTTCAAGACGTCCTCCACGGTGAGGAAACGGTCATCTCTGAACAGCTTGTTCACCTGAGAGGCGAAAACCATGGAGTTGCTCATCACCTCTCTCGCTGGGCCGTCCACCACGACCTGCCCCTCACCCAGGATCACCACTCTGTCGGCACACCGAGCGACCAACTCGACGTCGTGCGTGGACATGATCACTGCTTTGCCGGCCGTCCGCTTCTGAGAGAGGAAGTCCGAGAGGGACTGCTTCTGATAGTAGTCGAGGCCTCGCGTGGGCTCATCCAGCAGTATGACGTCGGGGTCAGCGACCAGGATGGCGGCGAGGGCGGCACGCTGGCGTTCACCCCCGCTCAGGTCCCGGGGGTAGGAGTCGACAAAGGGCGAGAGGTGGAGGCTTTCCAGCAAATCCTGATACCCGGTGGCGGGTAGCTTGTGGCTCCGCAGTGTGAAGTCCAGCTCCTCTCTGAGCGTATCAGCAAATAGCAGCGAGCCTGGGTCTTGGGGCACGTAGCCCACCCTCCGCGCGATAGTCTGTACCTCCTTACCTTTGGTGCTTTCTCCCCAGAGGTCCACGTGACCACGGTCAGGGTGGAGGAGACCGACTATGTGTTTCAGGAGTGTCGTCTTGCCCGACCCATTACGGCCCATGAGAGCGACTAGCTCACCAGTGCGCACCGAGAGATTGATCCCTTTCAGGGCTTCATGGCCGTTGTATGAGAACCATACGTCCTGCACCTCTATGGCCGAGTCGTGGCCAGGTAGTCTTGGCCTGCTGGCGTGGGCGCGCACATCTCTCGCTGTGGCGGGCAAGCTCAGGGATCTGGCGAATTGGCGCC
>DATEXS010000061.1:0-3398 GCA_035256725.1 Anaerolineae bacterium | reverse complement strand
AGAATGCTCCGGTCCGGACATGCGCGCCACTGCCCTGGCAGTATAGCGAGGAACGCCGAGAAAGGCAACATGCGCTGGTGTGCCGGTAGGCAAGGCGCCTTGCAAGGAATCAGCGACCTGATCGAGCTGGAGACCGGCAAGAGGGTTACGGACTTGTTGGTCACCTGCTGCCGGCTGTGGCAGCGACTGGGGCTGGTTGAACTATCGACCGGGTCCTAGGTCGCTGCTGGCCGCTGGATGGGCAGCGTGAAGCTGAAGGTGGCACCCTGACCTTCGGTGCTTTCAGCCCAGACCCTTCCTCCGTGCGCTTCCACCAGTTGTTTGACGATCGCGAGACCCAGGCCGGCCCCGCCTGTGGCGCGTGCCCGGGCCTTGTCGCCCCGATAGAAGCGCTCGAAAACGAGAGATAGCTCCTCGGGGCTGAGCCCCGTCCCCTCATCCACCACGTCCACCTGCACCGCATCCTCTTTCCTGCTGGCCCTGATGGTGACGCTCCCTCCCTCCTGACTGTGCCGGATGGCGTTGTCCAGGAGATTGCCCAGGACCTGGCTTATCCTCTGTGGATCTGCGCTCAGCACCGGCAGATCGGACGGCACGTCTACAGCAACGGAGATGCCCTCTCTCTGTGCCCTGGGGCCGCTCTCCGTCGCGGTCCGCTCGATGACCGCTGCCAGGTCCACCGGCTCCCGCTCGATCCTCAGTTGCCCTGCGTCTGCCAGGGCCAACTCCTGGAGGTCATCCACCAGACGAGAGAGAAAGATGGCCTGCTGGTGAATGGAGGCTACGTTCTCGTCTGTAGGCTCGAATACCCCATCCAGGATCGCTTCCAGATTGCCGCGCATGACCGTCAGCGGGTTACGCAACTCGTGGGCGATGTCGGCCACCATGTTACGCCGCAGTTTCTCTGCGCGTGCCAGGTTCTCCGCCATTTGATTGAAGGTACGGCCCAGTTCGCCGATCTCATCCTTGGACCTGATATCCACGCGCTGGCTGAGATCGCCGCCGGCGATGCCCTGGGCGGCGGCCTTCAGCTTGCGTAGCGGGTCGGTGAGTTGCCAGGTCAGAAGCAGCCCAAGGAGGATGGCCACCGCACAGGCCGCGACGCCCACGGGCACGATGGTCTGACGCAGGCGTTGCAGGAAGGCTTCCTCCGGCTCCCGAAGGAGAGTCACAGCGGTTCCAGGCAACAGGTACCCCACCTCTTGACCGTCTACCTCGATGGGAATACCCTGGCCCAGTTGGGCCGGTGAGAGTTGCACTCCGATGTCCTCGACTCGGGAGGCTGCCACCACCAGTCCGTTTCGATCAGCCACCTGGAACTGCCAGGCTCCGGGCATCCCCGGAGCCATTACCGGGCCCATTCCGTGGCCCATGTGACCCGGGCGGGCCATCACTATAGCGTGCAACCCCTCCCAGCTACCCCACTCTTCGTAGTAGATGGTCAGGGCTTCGGCCAGCACCTCTCTTTCCGTAACTCGGCTGCGCCTCACGAAGCTCTCGAAGCTCCTCACTGTGACCACGCCGGGCACAAGAACTGCCAGGCCCACCCCCAGCAGGGTGACGAGTACCAGGGCAGCTGTCAGCTTGAACCAGAGACTCCTCACCGCGTCAATCCTCGAATTTGTAGCCTATGCCGTAGACGGTCTTGATACGTTGGGGACTGCCTGCATCCTCTCCGATTTTCTGGCGAAGGTTCTTGACGTGGACATCGATGGTCCGCTCGTATCCGTCATAAGCGTATCCCTGGACAGATTCCAGCAACTGCGAGCGGGTGAACGCCCTTCCCGGATCCTCCATCAGGGTGGCCAACAGATCGAACTCGGTCGGGGTCAGCTCCACTGGCTGGCCGGCGACTTCCACAGAGTGGCGAGACAGATCGATGGTAATCTCGCCAAGGGAGATCCTTTCCGGCTTGGGCGGCATGCCTTGCGCCCGGCGGAGCACGCTGCGAACCCGAGCAACCAGTTCTCGGGGTGAAAACGGTTTGGTCACATAGTCGTCGGCGCCCAATTCGAGCCCGATCAGCTTGTCGCTCTCCTCCACGCGCGCCGTGAGCATGATGATGGGCACATCAGATTCCTTCCTCAAAGCTCGACAGACGTCCCAACCATCCATCTCGGGCAGCATAAGGTCCAGAATGACCAGGTCCGGTTTGTCGTGGCGAGCGATGTGCAACGCCTTCTTCCCTTCCTGGGCCGTGAGGACAGAATATCCAGCCTGCTCCAGATAGGCCCGTACCAGCTTCACGATGCCAGGATCGTCATCCACCACCAGCACTCTGCTCATCATGTGTCTCCTGGGAGACCTTCCGTCTCGCTACTCTCACTACTAGCAATCATACTGATCCCTGCCGCGTCTGTCAACGCCTGGCCTGGTCGGGCCACCTGGCCCCGCCATAGTCTTTCCGTGAGCTAGGGCGCCCAGGAGATCACCCTCTCATAGACGCCGGTGTACTCGATGTCCAGAGAATCCATAACGTTATCCAGTATCTGCCTCTGATCGCTGCCATCGGCGTCCATCACGTAGAACTCCCACTTGCCCCCGCGGTCCGAGAGGAAGACTATCTGCTCTCCATCGGGGCTCCATTCCGGAGCCACGTTGTTGGGCCGTGGCTTGACGTAGTTGGAACTGCTGGTCAATGGATGGCGATCGCCCCCATCGGCATTCATGATGTAGATCTCCCAATGGTCGTGCTGCCAGTGCATGAAGGCGACGCGTGTCCCATCGGGCGACCACACCGGGTAGTGGTCATTCGTATTGCCAGTCAACACACTGTTGTTCGGTCCCTCCACCGTAGTCATACACAACCCATGCAGCTCGGAGGGTATCGCGCCCGAATCACCGCCATCGTAGATTATCCACTCTCCATCAGCAGACCAGGTGGGAGAGAACGAAAAACGGTCAACGTAGGGCTGGTGCAAATAGCCGTCGGCTACGTCCACCACCCCGACATGCCATTCCGTCTGTTGGCGGCCGGGCATCGTTCTGCATTCTTCACCCATACACATCCGGTCCGGCGCGGTCATGCCTTCTGTCTGGAAGTAGAAGGCTATCTGCGTGCCATCGGGAGACCAGACCGGCGCTCGGGCCACGTTGGAGCTGAAAAGCAGCCGCTCGCCGCTGCCGTCTGCATTAATGGTGTAGATGCCCCAGGGTTCGCTCCAGCGAGTGAAGGTAATCTGGCTGCCATCGGGGGACCAGTCCGGGTCCATGCCGTAGCTAACCCGTTTGAGGTCGCTGCCATCGGCGTTCACCGTGTAGATGTCGCCACCGCTGGCTAGCTGGAATACGAAACGACCCCCCGACTCCCCTGTCGAGACCTGCTCAGTGACCGCCGTCGCTGGAACTGGGCTCGTGGCAGTAACCTCCGGTGTCACCGTTGGCGTCGGTGTCTCCGT
>DATEXS010000060.1:0-5156 GCA_035256725.1 Anaerolineae bacterium | reverse complement strand
GGCGGTTCCCAGGACGTAGACATCCTGGTCATCCTGGGTGACGATTTCCACACGGTCTGCCCTTAGTAAGTGTGCCTCATGGGGCTCGACATTCCCACCGTGGTCCCTGCTGGATGGCAGAGGCGAAACAGATTGGCGGGGGCGGGCTCGATCGCATGCACACGGGGGTGCCATCGAGCCGAGGCAGGAGCTACTTTTGAAGATTCGGGCTAATCGCCTGATGCTTGCCTCTTGGTGCCTCGCTGCTGTGGCGAGTGTCGTGGCCATGGCGGTGGGCGCTGAACCACTGCTGGGTGGGGCCATCGGCGCCCAGAGCTCGGCTCTGACCAATCGTATTGTGGAGGCGCCGACCATCAACACCTCGGCCGCCTCTGCATCGATGGGACCCGGTGTCCTCCAGATCATGCTTCTGGGTACCGACCGTCGACCTCCGAAAGGCGACTGGCGCACAGACACGATGATCCTCGTTTCCATCGATCCTCAGGAGCAGTTGGTGAGTGTGGTTTCCATCCCCAGGGACCTCTATGTCGATATTCCGGGCCACGGCAAGACTCGCCTCAACATGGCCGATGGTTTTGGGGAAGCAGAGCACTATCCCGGCGGTGGGCCCGCACTACTGAGAAGGATGCTGGAGGAGAACGTCGGCCTGACCTTTGACCGCTACATACGTATCGACTTCCAGGGTTTCGTGGAGATGATCGACGAGCTCGGCGGCGTCGATGTGGACGTCCGTTGCCCGACGGAGCTGTGGGTCCCGAACATGAAAGCCCCGGGAGAGTATCTGTTGTTGCGCAGCTTTTCTCCTGGTCTGCACCATATGGATGGCGAACTGGCCCTCATCTACAGCCGCTGCCGTGCCCACACCGCGGCTTTCGACCGTGACCGAAGGCAGAGGGAGGTGCTTCTTGCCCTCCGCAAGCGCGTGCTGGAATTGGGCATCCCGGGGCTATTGCCAAGGCTGTTTGAACTGTTGCAGAACATGAGTCTGCACGCACAGACAGATCTGGAACCAGCCGAGATAGTGGCTTTGGCGCAATTGATGACCAAGATCCCTGCCTATAACATCAACCAAGGCGGGATAGACCTGTCCGTGGCTCCGCAGTGGACCACCGCCGACGGGGCGTGGGTAATGCGACCCGAGAGGGAACAGGTCAAGGAGCTCATGGCCGGACGTATGCCGCCGTCGTCGTGGGAGGAGCGAGCCCTGGCCGCTGACGCTGTACGTATCGCGGTTGACAACGGCACCATCATAGAGGGTTTCGGATCTCAAATGGCTGATCGCCTAAAGGCTCAAGGCTTTCATGTGGTGAAGGTTGTCAAGGCTGACGAACTAGATCATGGAGAGACCAGGATCATCAGCTACGCTGGCGCTAGTTACACCCTGGATCGGCTCCGCCAGTATCTCGGCGTTGGCGAGGACGATGTACGCTACGAACCGAACTGGTTTAGCGATGTGGCCATAAGAGTCGTTGTGGGTAGCGATGCGCAACCATCGTGCCCTTGATCGGAGGGGGGAGGCGTCATGGGAACGCGGGACTGGCGAGCGAAGTACAGGGATAGGCTAACCACTCCCTCAGAGGCCCTGAGGCTGGTCAGGCGGGGTTGCTCGGTGTTCATCGGCTCTGGGGCGGCGGTACCTCGTCTTCTGATCACTGAGCTATCCGCGATGGCGGCCAATCTGGCCAATGTCAGGCTGATCCACGGCCTGACTCTCGCCTTGACTCCTACACTGGAGCCAGAGTTTGGAGAACTCTTCCGACACGATGCACTGTTCATAGGACCGGAGGTGCGAGACGCGGTCTGCCAGGGTAGGGCCGACTACACGCCAGTCTTCCTTTCCGAGGTGCCAAAGCTCTTCTCATCCCAGAGTATGCACCTCGATGTGGCTCTGATTCAGGTTACACCGCCGGACCAGAAGGGCCTTTGCAGCTATGGCGTTTCAGTGGATGTGGTGAAGGCCGCCGCCGAGAACGCGCGTCATGTCATCGCTGAGGTCAATCCGCGGATGCCCAGAACCTTGGGAGACAGCTTCATCCACGTGGATCGTATATCTGCGATGGTTGAGAACGACAGCCCACTTCCGGAAGTAGACTCCCCGCCGCCCGACGAGGTATCCCTCAAGATTGCCCGAAACGTGGCCAGCCTGGTGCAAGATGGCGATACCATCCAACTGGGCATCAGCAAGATCGCGCGGTCGGTCGCCACCTTCTTGGAGAACAAAACAGATCTGGGAGTACATACTGAGCTGGTCTCGGACTGGATCCTTGATCTTATGACGAAGGGGGTCGTGACCAACCGTGGGAAGACGTTGGACCGGGGGAAGGTGGTGACCAGCTTCTGCTTGGGCACACAGCGGCTCTATAGCTTCGTGGACAACAACTCTGACTTTCGGTTCTGTCCCTGTGACTACACCAACGATCCTTTTGTCATCAGCCAGCAAGAGAACATGGTAGCCATCAATTCCGCCCTGGAGATAGATCTGACCGGCCAGGTCTGTTCGGACTCCTTAGGGCAGGTCTTCTATAGCGGACTGGGCGGCCAGGTGGACTTCATGAGGGGAGCGGCCAAGGCCAAGGGGGGCAAGCCCATCATTGCCCTGCCCTCCACGGCGGCCGGGGGAGTCATGTCGCGTATCGTGTCCGCTCTCTCCACAGGGGCAGGGGTGATGATCACGCGCGGCGATGTCCACTATGTGGTGACTGAGTACGGAATAGCCTATCTCCATGGCAAGAATGTTCGGGAGCGTGTCCTGGCTCTGATCAGCATCGCTCACCCCAAGTTTCGGGCGCAGCTACTGGAAGAGGCCAAGGACAATCAGTACATCTATGGTGACCAGTTGATTCCTGTGGGCATCTACCCCTCCGAACTGGAGACCACGGTCACCTTTCGAGGCGAGCAGGTTTTCTTTCGGCCCATCAAGGCCACCGATGAGTCCATGATGCAGGACTTCTTCTACAGCCTGTCCGACCGCAGCGTCTACCAGCGCTACTTCATGATGTTGCGGGCTCTGCCACATCAAACCGTCCAAGCGATGACCACCATCGACTACGAGCGGGAGATGGCCATAGTGGGGGTGGTGCGCAGGGAGGGCCGGGAGAGGATAGTCGCCGTAGGCAGGTACGGGCTCATAGGAGACTCGTCGCGTCTCGCCGAGATCGCATTCACGGTGCGCGACGATTGGCAGAACATAGGCATCGGCTCCTTTCTTCTGAACTATCTGGCCGACATTGCGGCACGGCGCGGAATAGAGGCTTTCACGGCTGAGATACTACAGAGCAATGGTCCTATGCTCGCCATCCTTAACAAGGCAAGGCGCCCGGTAAAATGCGTGTACGAGGATGGGGTCTATATCGCCACCATGGGGCTGGACGACCATGGCTAGAATCCTGATTGTGGGCGATGATGCGGATTTCGTGAGCGCCAGCAGGCGGGTTTTGCAGGAACGTGGCTATGAGGTAAGCGCTGCCGACAATCCCAGGGAGGCGCTGGCCCTGGCGGAGCGAGCCAGTCCAGACCTGCTCCTGCTGGACAGTGCGCCCGGTGAGGATTCCGATGGTGTGGGCTTGATCGAGGAGATCTCACAGAGCAAGCGGTTGCGGTGCGTCCCGGTGGTTCTTGTTACCGCCGGGCCGGCCCCGCCCGAGTGTGCTGGTGAGCTGCCGATGGTCGTGTCCCGACTGACCAAGCCCGTGAAATCCGAGGCCCTCTTGCAGGTCGCGGCAGAGCACGGGGTGAGAACGGCCCTGATCTACTCGCCTGACTATTCCCAATACAAATATGGCCCTGACCATCCATTGGAGCCGCGCAGGGCCGAAGAGACGGTGGCCCTGTGTGAGAAGTACGATCTACTGGACAGGCCCTGGATAGATGTGCTCAAGCCTCAGGCGGCTGAAAAGGAAGTCCTGGCCCTGTTCCATGATTGGGACTATCTCTCCGCCCTGGAAGAGGCCAACGATGGCGTGTTCCGGGAGAGGATGCTCGAGTTCGGACTGGGCACCATGGACTGCCCGGTCTTCCGTGGCATGTACGACTACTCCGCTCTGGTCACCGGCGGGACAATGTTGGCGGCTAACCTGGTGAAGGAGGGCAGGTACGGCCTGGCTTTCAATCCGGCGGGAGGCTTCCACCACGCACAGAGGAGAAACGCCGAGGGCTTCTGCTATGTCAACGACATAGCGATCGCCATTCGCAGCCTCCTGCGGGGGGGCTATCGGGTAGCATACGTGGACCTTGATGCACACCACGGTGACGGGGTGCAGTCTGCCTTCTACGAGGACGACCGCGTGCTCACCATTTCCCTCCACGAGAGTGGGAGGACCCTCTTCCCCTGGTCTGGCTTCGAGACCGAGATCGGCGCGGGGGAAGGCAGAGGATACAATATCAATGTCCCGCTGCCGCCACAGACGGACGATGAGGTCTTCCTCCTGGCTTTCCATGAAGTGGTGCCGGCAGCCATTAGCGTCTTTGACCCGGACATCGTCTTCGCGCTGATCGGAGCTGATGGGCTGCTGGTCGATCCGCTTTCCCACCTGAGACTGACCAACAATGCCTACGCCGAGGTGGTGAAGGTCATTGAGGCCATGTCGCCAAAGTGCGTGGCTCTGGGCGGCGGTGGATACCACATGAACAGCGTCACCCGCGCCTGGTGCCTGGCCTGGTCGATCATGAACGGTATCGAGCCCAAGAACGAGTACCTGGGCGCCATCGGAGGTATGATGCTGGGCACCGAGTACGTGGAGGGCGGGGGGCTTCGCGACCGGCACGTGTACACGACTGGGCCCCTAAAGGAGGAGATCCGAGCAGAGGTGGTGCGGGTGACGCGCTACCTGAAAGAAAACGCGCTGCCTCACATCAAGTCAGTATCGTGAGTCCGGGAGTCTGCCCGCCGCTGGACGGCGTGGCGGGACATCAATGGCCAGACGCGGCAACGTCGAGGGGCTGCCCCACACTGGGGCAGCCCCTCGATCTTGTCCTGTCGGAGGTGCTGCCTGGCTATGTCACCTGGCAGCGCCTCTCCTACTGTCTTTCTTTGACCAGTTGCTCGACCACGGAGGGGTCGGCGAGGGTGGTGGTATCGCCGAGTTCTTCTCTGCCTTCGGCGATAGCTTTGAGGATACGTCTCATGATTTTACCGGATCTAGTTTTGGGCAGGGCAT
>DATEXS010000059.1:0-3182 GCA_035256725.1 Anaerolineae bacterium | reverse complement strand
GATCAGCTCGCCCAGATAGAAGAGGAACGGCGGGAGCTACTTAACCGGGCCCGGCAACAGGCCCGGCTGGAACTGGCCAAGGTCAGGCAGGAACTGCAAGCCATCTCCAGGGCTCTCAAGCCCCAGGCCATCCCACGGGAGTTGGCCGAGGCCAGAGAGAAGCTCAAGGAGGTGGAAGAGGCATTGCCGCCAGCGGAGCCGCCTGTAAGACGGTACCCCCTGGATAAGGATAGGCTTCGCCTGGGCCAATCTGTCTGGGTGGAGGATCTGAAGCAACGCGGCCAGATCATCGACTTTGTAGACGAGCAAGAGGTAGAGGTCGGCGTGGGCAAGTTCCGGGTCAAGGCGGGGCTAGCGGACCTGGAGCTTCTGGCCGACGAGCCAGAGCCTGAACGGGACTACACCCTCCTGCCCGCCACATCATCGCCGCCGCCCATGAGTCTCCACCTCCGGGGCTGGCGTGCCGAAGAGGCCCTGCTGGAGTTGGACAAGTATCTCGACCAGGCCACCGTGGCCCATCTGTCCGAGGTGCGCATCGTGCACGGTAAGGGCACAGGCACCCTTCGTCGCCTGGTGCGTGAGCAACTGCGCGATCATCCCCTGGTCGCCTCATACAGGACGGGGCTGCCCGAGGAAGGAGGCGACGGTGTCACCGTGGTGGAACTGAAGGATTGAACCCGTTCTTAGGACTGGCTACTCGGGGTCGCCGGCTCGCTGGGCGATGGGTAGTCACCGAGAAAGCCCAACGCCAGAATGGCCAGGAGGAAGCCCAGGTAGTTCTCATTCATGAACCGGGACGTGTAGAAGAAAGCCAGCGTCAGAAAGGCGTAGTGGTAGAGCATGGAGGCGACGGAGTTGTGCCTCCATTGTCGCCACAGCAGGTAGCACAGCAGAGGCACACACACCAGCAGTTCCGGTATCCAGAAGGGGAAGTAGTCCAGCCGGGACTCTACCAGGCCCAGGGCGAGCACGAAATTCGCCAATCCCCATCCTGTGATCTGGTAAGGCACCTCCGCGGTGCCGCTGCTCCACGCCCACACGTCATCGAACATCGCCTGCGCGTCCCACAGGGCAAACGGTGCGAGTATCACCACCAGCACCAGAAGCAGAGGGATCGCCTTGCGCAGCAGATATGAGGCCAGAGGCTTGATGTCACTGCGCGGAGAGAACCCTTCGCGGCGGGCCAGGAAAAGGAAGTAGAAGGGCAACAGGAACCAGGCCGTAGGTTTGCTGGCGCAGGCCAGGCCCAGCATCGCCATAGACCAGGTATCCTTGCCTCGATTGAGCAAGTATATGGACAAGACGATCCAGGCCAGCACGAACACGTCGTTCTGCCCGAAGATGAGGTCGGTCCCCATAATGGGGTTCAGTCCCAAGACCATGATCAGGCACAGGCGCTGGTCTGCCTGATTAGTCAAGCGCGCGGCTACCAGCAACGTGATCAAGAAAAGCGCCAGGTAGACGAACCTCTGGTCGTACCAGCCCAGCAGAGCTTCGCTGGCACCGTAGAAAGGCGCCGAGAAGAGAAAGGTCCAGGGCAAATAGGGATAGTGATAGAGCGCGGTGCGGTACTCCAGGCCCCATTCGGCCAGCGGTGTATTTACGTAGTCTTCGACATAGGGGTTCTTGCCAGCCAGAAGGAACTTGATGGCCTCCTCCGTCTGGATCACGCCCCCGTCGTGAGAGAAGGTTGCCGGCCCCGCCACCTGACGGAGCAGGATGGAGAATACTGACAGAGCGATGACCGTGGTGAAGATGACGCTGAACAGTACGGCCAGTTTGGCCCTTTGGCGGGCCTGCCTGCTCGCGCCTTGCCAAAGATCGAAGAACACGTAGAGAATAAGCAACGCGAAGGTGATGCTGATCAGGAGCAGGCTGATGGGGTCCGTCATCCAGTGCTCCAGCAGGTCGAGGCTCTTCTGAGGAAGCAGGGAGCCCACAAGGGGGATGCGCTTGATCAGCTCAACCCTTCGCTGCGCGACGAGGCGGTCGGCCAGCGTATCTATCCGCACTCGCGCCAGCAGCAGTGCGAACAGCAGCAAGACGTCAAAGGACTTGACCTTCACCGCAACGCCCTTTCCGGCTGCTAATTATAGAAGAACAGGACAGCGCGGGCTACCGCGAGTGTCGCAGGACGAGGTAGGTGGCGATAATGCGTGCTGGACCAGGCAGATGGGCCGGCCTGCTGACTAGAATCGCCCTCCTGGCAGCTACCATCTGGGGGTCGAATCTGTGGCTGGTTCACATCAGGGACTCCGTGGAAGGCCACCGCTCGGTTCTGGCGGGACAGCCAGCCTTGGGCGAGCCCACCAGCCCCCTGGTGCAACAGGTCGTTATCGTCCTGGTCGGCGGGCTCACCTACGAAGCGTCTCTGGAGATGCCCTTTCTCAATGACCTCAGAGAGCAAGGGTTCGACGCCAGGTGTCGGGGATACTACCCCTCATCTTCTCAGAGTGCCTGGACTACCTTGCTCAGCGGGGCCAGCCCAGAGATCAGCGACGCCCCTCTCCTGGACCTGCCCTACGACCAGCTTCGCTTCCTCACCGTTGACGACCTCTTCACCGAGGCCAAGAGGGCCAACCTCAGGACGGGGCTGGCCGGGTTTCACTGGTGGGAGCGTTTGGTACCAGAACAGGTCGTCGACCACCGCTTCTTTGTGGCAGCGACCAATGCAGAAGCCGACGATTTGGTGGCGGAGACAGCCCTGACCTTCGTGAGCAATCTGCCGCCGAACCTGCTCCTCGTACATCTCAGCCAGGTGGACCACGCTGCGCGCAGCCACGGAACGGACAGCCCCCAGTACCGCGAAGCGGTCCAGGGGGCCGACTCTCTTCTCCGCAGAATAGCCCAGGCCGTCAGCCTAAGGCGAAACGTGCTCGTCGTGGCCTCGGATCATGGCTACCTGGCCCATGGTGGCCATGGGGGAGCGGACCGAGAGGTCATTCTCGCACCATTCGTTATGGTCGGCGGCCGGGTGACGCCGGCACAGGACAGGGAGATAGACCAGGCCGACGTGGCTCCGACCATCGCCGCCCTGCTGGGACTGGCCGTGCCCAGCGCTGCCCAAGGCGAAATCCTCTTCGACTTCCTGGCCATGGACGAGGGGGAGAGTACCGAGAAGTGGGTGGCCTGGTCCCAGCAGAGAGTGGAGCTCAGCGACGTCTATCTGCAAAGCGTCGGCC
>DATEXS010000058.1:0-6963 GCA_035256725.1 Anaerolineae bacterium | reverse complement strand
GTGCACTCCGACGCAGAGGCCTTTCCCTATCGGGGCACCGTCCTCGCCGTGCACGCGGCAAGGCTGGTCTCCGCTCTGCTGGGCACACTGGTGGTTCTGGTGACCTACCATCTGGGCCGTTTGCTCTTTCCCCATAAGCATGCGATCGCTCTCGGTGCCATAGCCATCAACGCCTTTTCTCCTAGTTTCCTGTTCATGAGCGGCGTGATCAACAACGACATTATGGTCACCCTGTTCTGCTCTCTGAGTCTACTCTTCTCGGTCCGGGTGATCCTCCGCGGCCCCGGTTTGAGAGATTTGCTGGCCCTGGGTGTGTCCACGGGACTGGCCCTGCTGTCCAAGAATAATGCGCTGGCCTTGTTACCCGTGGTGGCCATATCCATAGGTCTCGCTGTAACCAAGGTACTGAGGCACCGGAGATCCCTGCGCCTACCGTTGGTGGGCGTGGCGGTCCTGCTGATCAGCACCACCCTGGTGTCCAGTTGGTGGTTCCTGCGCAGTGTGGCCCTGTTCGGCACGCCGATCGCCCGCTCGGAGAAGATAATCTCCCGCTTTGTCACTGACCTCAGAGACCCGGGAGCCGGCCTTCGAAAAATCGATTGGCAACTCCTGCCGGAGGGGCTGAGCTACTTCTACAAATCCTTCTGGGCCTCCTTCGGGTGGGGCAACATCCTCGCCGAATCCTGGCTTTACCTCTTGACAGGGATCCTTTGCCTGGCCGGGATCTGTGGATTCGTGCTCTTCTTGCTCGGCAAGGCCAGCCTCTCCGCCAAATGGAGCGCTGTGCTGCTGCTACTGGCCTTCGTCCTGTTCTTCCTACTGGCTGTCTATCGCACGCTGGCGGTGAGGGATCCTTCCATGCGCGGTAGATATGCTCTCCCCACCATCTCCGGGGTCAGCGTCCTGCTCTCGCTGGGCGTGTTTCAGCTCACGCCACGGAGGTTGGGGCGCCTGCCCCTCCTCTTGGTTGGGGTCTGCATGCTCCTCCTTGGCTTTGTCGCTCCCTTTCGGTACATCATGCCCGTCTACGCTCGGCCCCCAATTCTCTCGGTGGAACAGGCAGCCCAGGAGGCCGTCCCTCTGGATTTCTACTTTGGAGACAAGGTAGGGTTGATAGGCTACCAGGTGGGTGTAGACAGAGCGAAAGCTGGACAGTTCGTCCCCATCACCCTCTACTGGCGCTGCTTGTCCGAGATGAGACAGAACTACACGGTGGGGATCAGCCTTCTTGCCCCTGACGGCAGTCCCCACGGTCAGGTGGCCGCCTTCACAGGACATGGCAACTACCCGACGTCTCTGTGGATAAGAGGCCAGATCATCAAGGACACCTACCAGGTGCGCGTAAGCCCCGGGTATCCAGCCCCCAGCCTGGCCAGTTTCTACGTCGCCCTCTACGCCTATCCCTCTGAAGAGCATCTACCCGTCTTCGACTCTCAGGGGGACCAAATTGGCCACGCGGCCATCTTCAGCCGCCTGCCGGTGGACCGTGCGCAGCCACACAAGTATGATCTGCAGAACCCGCTGGACTACCAACTTGGCGACAACGCAGTGCTCATTGGATACGACATAGACGACACACTCACCAGCACTGGGTACGGGTGCTTCACCCTCTACTGGCGCGCTTTGCGCGAGATGACCGCCGACTATACGGTGTTTGTCCACATAATTGGCCAAGAAGGCCAGACTGTGGCCCAGCGTGACAGCCCGCCGCGTGGCGGCTCGTACCCCACTTCCTATTGGCAGGAGGACCAGATCATCCCTGACCGGCACTGCCTGCGCTTCCCTGTCAATGTGCAGCCAGGGCGATACAAGGCCTACGCGGGTATGTATCTGCTAGAGACTATGCAGCGCCTTCCCGTGTCCGTGGTCGATGGACCACGCGTACGAGACGACATGGCTCTCCTGCTAGAATGGGAGACCACCTCACCGAGCACCCGCGCCTTCCTGCCTCTGGTTTTGCACCGATAGAGTGTTCTATAGCGCGTCTACCCTGCGATCATGCGCTGGTGGCGCCGCACGCGCCGAATCCTGTAGCTAGCCTCACCGGGGACATATGCACACACACCTTCGCGCCTACTTCTCTCCACGGCGTGGCCTCGTCGTGGCCTTTGTCTGTTTGAGCCTGGCCAGAGGCGCGCTCTACAGTATCATCGTGCCTCCGTGGCAGGCTCCGGATGAACCTCGCCACCTGGAGCAAGCCATCCTGGTGTCACGCAGGGGTCCGTTTCTCACCAGGGAAGATCAGTCTCTCGAACTGCAAACAGAGATCCTCTCCTCCATGCGCGACTTCGATTTCTGGGCGCGGATCGGCCGCGAGCAGCCAGAGCCGCTGCCCCGGTCCTTCTCCCAGGACCGCTTTCTGGTCAGGTCAGGCACCGGGCTCAGCCACGAAAGTCCACTCAACGCCCTGATGCCGGCACTCATCTTTCGCTGGCTTCCTGAGGATGATCTCCTCTCCCGTCTCTACACCATGCGCTGGTGGTCGGTGATCTTCAGCGCTGCCAGCGTGGCCGTGGCCTTTTTGGTCGCCTTCGAGCTCTTTCGGGACGACCGGTTCCTGCTCCTCGCCATTCCTTCCTTCGTAGCCCTGCTTCCCATGTTCACTTTCATCGGGGCATCGGCCAGCAACGACGCGCTCGCCGTACTGGTGGCCTCTTTGGTCATCTGGCAACTACTCCGAATGCTCAACAGGCCTCTCTCGCTGACCTCGGCCATTTGCATCTGCGCACTGACCTTGCTGGCCGTGCTCGCCAAGAGGACCGCCTGGTTCACTGCACCCCTCGTCCTCGTCGCCATCCCCCTCCACTTGTGGGGAAGAGCCTCTCTGAGCGCGCGCTGGAGGTACTTGGCAGCGTCCTCCGTCGCAATCTCGGCGCTCTTGGCGGGCGCCCTGCTCACCTGGCGAGGCCACGACGCCGCCGACTGGATACGGCTCCCCGGCCCCGAACATAGCAGCAGGAGCAAGGAGGTAGCCACGTCGGGGCGATACTCGTTGCGACTCAACAGCGAGAGAGCGATGCAGCCCCTGCCCTTCAACGATGTGAGAGCGCTACGAGGCAAGACAGTCGGACTGCATGCCTGGATCATCAGTCCAAACGGCCCACAGAGGGGATCTCTGCTTCTGGCAGACGATGAGGAAACCAGTGTTCAGTCTTTCCTCGCTGACGAGACCTGGAGGAAGTACAGCGTCACGCACACCGTCTCGCCCCGGGCCAGGTCTATGAGGGTCATCCTGAGTGCGGCTTCTGCGAGCACGGGCCAGGCTGCCGATTTGTACTTCGACGACCTGGCGCTCAGATCAGGACAAGGTGATATCTCCAACCTTCTCCAGAACGCGTCGGCTGAGGACTCGGCCCTCCGCGTGCAACCCCGCCTCCAGTACGTGACCAGATACGTCGCCTTGGGCCGGCTGCTGGATGGGCGCAGCTACGACCTGGAGTCGGCGAAGAGATATCTCTTGTACGGACTTCTCACCTTCGCCGGTTTCTGGGCCAACTTTGGCTGGCTCACCCTCCCGCTGCACCCCATCTGGTACGCTCTGCTCGCCGTGGTGGCAACGGCAGCGGTCGCTGGATTGGGCTTGTGGGCCATGGGTCTACTAAGGCGCTGCCTGGGTGACAGAGGGTATATTCCCAGTAACCGGGACAGGGCTCTGCTCCTCCTTCTCCTGGCCTTCGTCTTGATCGTCGTGCAGACCTTCATCCCCATGATCGGCAGCCAGTGGCAACCCCAGGGAAGGCACCTATTCCCTGGCCTGATTCCCATCGCCACGCTCTTCGCCTTCGGCCTGCGCCGTTTGTTGAGATCCCTCAAGGCCGACCTTTTGGCGGCGGCTTACGTGGCTAGCTTCGTGCTGTTCGACGCACTGTGCCTTCTGCGCTACGTCATTCCCCACTACTACGGCTGAGCCGGCGCCCCGAGTCCTGCCTAGCCGTACCCGGGGCTCTCTCCCAGAGCACCATCGCTTTGCCTCCGTCGATGGCGCCAGCGCATGAGGTCGAGCAGTCTGGGCATGAGCACGGTGTACAGCCCGTACAAGCGCCTGGACACCGGACAATCGTAAGCCCCTAGATAGGAGGTGAACTGGCCCCCAAACCCTTCCTTGAAGCGATATACGCCCCACATGGGGTCTTTCTCATCCAGCACCTCAGGCGCCCCCCACATGTCGTAAAAGGAACACCCCTGGGCCTTGGCCCATCTCATGGCCTCCCACTGCAAGAGATGGTTGGACATGAGATTGCGGCGACTGTCGGTAGAAGCGCCGTACATGTACCAGGCCTTGTCGCCGAAATGGAAGACGATCAGACCCCCCAGCGTCTCTGTCTCGTAGCGCGCCAGGAAGAGCTGCGCCAGTCCCTGCCTCACGAACGTGCCCCAGGCATCGGCGTAGTAGGAGAAAGGGCGGATGACGAAATCATCCCGGGCGCTGGTGCTGGTGTACATCTCGTAGAACGAGGGCAGGTCGTCCAGGCCGCCCAGTTGCACTTCAACGCCTTTCCTGGCCGCCAGACGCACGTTGTACCGCCACTTCGACTTCATGCCGGCCAGCAGTGCTTCCTCCGATTGCCGCAGGTCGATAAGCAGGGTGTTACGGAATTGGATCTGCTCCTCCGAAGCCCACCAGCCTCGCGCCTCCAGCAACAGCCTCACGTCGGTCCTGTCTGCCGGTATGTCGGGGTCGATCTTGACGAAGATGGCTCGTCGCTCTCCGGCAAGGCGCTCGAGTTCGCCCAGCACGGCGGTCATCAACTCCACATCACTGTAGTCCACTGCCGGCCCCTTGGGCACATACATCACTCCCCAGGGCCCACGAGGGAGCCGGCGAAGCAGGACCGAGGCCGCGGCCACGGATTGACCATCTCTGACAAAGAGCAACCGACAAGGCTGCCACCCGTGGCGGCTCTTGAACTCGCCCCACTCGTACGACTGAAGCACGTGGGCGCAGGGAAGCCCGGCGACGGCCTCGTTCCATCGCGCACTATCCTCCACCTGCTCCAACTCCAGGCCACCCAGTTTCACTTCCATGTCCCCACGCCACATGGATACCCTGGCCACCTCAGGCTGCCCGCCCCGCGTTCAGACCGCGCGACGCATCCAGCACCGTCTCTGCTCAGCCACCTCGAACTCCCTCACCACCTCGAACCCCTCGTTGCGGTACAGGCCGAAGGCGGGGGTGTCGCTATCGGTGACGAGCAGGATCCCACCATACCCCTCGCGCATCGCTTCCCTGTAGAGGAAGTGCAGAACACGCCGCCCGAACCCCTGGCGCTGAAAAGCTGGCACCGTCGCCAGAATCACCATTTCCAGGTGACGTTCCCGGTGCAGCGGTTTGTGCCGCTCCACGTCCAGGAGCGGCCCGATGGCTCTCCGGCCCAGCGCCCGCGTCACCCCCCATGCCAGCCGGGCCAGGGCCAACAGCGAGGGGTCTTCTCGGGCATCGACGCAGAGCGCCCCGCAGACCAGTCCCTGGTCCGTCTTGATCCCGCACAGCAGCAGGCTCTTTTTGCCCCAGTGGAAGTCAATGGCCGCCCTCGTCAGCGCCCCGGCGTCCTCAACGCGCCCTCCTGCGTCGTGCAACAGAGGATGCTGCACGAAAGCCTCCGTCAGGGCCTGTGTCAACTCCCTTTTGCTTCCCCTGGTCAGCCTCTCCACCATTGGACCTAACATCGAGCCTACACCCTCTTCGACCACGACTATTTCACCCCTGGCCCGACCGTGCTCTGGCCACGACGGACTCGATGAAAGGAGTCTTGGCGTCGGTGAAGCCCTCGCGGTCCCGGCCAAACCTGGCAGCCAGGTTCTTTTTCAAGCGGTAGTACTCCTGCGCGTCCTCGGGGTGCGTCCGCAGCCAATTCCGAAACAGCAGATGTCTTTCCCAGAAATCGCTGGCCAGCTCCACCGCATGCAGGTGAAAGGTGCGAGCTTCCGCGGGACCCTTGTGGAAGTACCTCCTCTCGGGCATGAGATCATTATATTCGGGCACATATTCGTAGCCGATGCTCTGAAGCGGCTGGATACACCTCTCCGCATCAGCAAGTGACCGCACTGCCGGCATGATGTCAATGATGGGTTTGCCACCCAGCCCGGATACAGCCGTGCTCCCTATGTGCTCGATGGCCAGAACGAGATCGCCGGCAGCCTTGAGGATAAGCTGCTTCTCCTCCTCGTACCAGGCTGGCCAACGTGGATCATACTCGACGATGATCACTGGTGCCGTCACATTGCCCCCTCTCACGGCTCCCGCACACACCGATATCCATGCCGGGGATTGCCCCAGGACTTGGGGATGAATCGCACCTGGACCTCGGCAGATCAGGGCGGAGCAGCCAGACACCGGCCATGCGGTGCCGCCGGCTCCACGGCCAACTTGCCTCCTAGCTTCGCAGGCTGAGAATGGCCAGCACGCCAAAGCCGAGAATGACGATGCCCGCTGCCTTGTTCACCCAACCCAGCGCCATCGGGCTGAACTTGGACCTGAGTAGACTCACACCGCCGCTAAGAATCAACCACCACGCCGCCGACCCAGCGAACACCCCCAACACCAGAAGCGTGGCCGAACAGTAGTCCCCTGCGGCGCTACCTATCCCCAGACCAGCGAAGACAGCGGCAAAAGAGATGATGGTCATCGGGTTGGTCAGGGTGAGTAAGAATGTCGAGGCGTAGTCCCGCAGCAGCCCCTCTCCCTTCGCATGGTCAGGACTCTCCGCCGGTTTGGAGACGAAGGTCCTCAGACCAAGGTAGCAGAGAAAGAGGCCACCCAACAGCCGAATCCAGAACTGGTAGCCCACCAGGATATTGGACACGTAGGTAAGGCCGAACCCTGCGATGAAGCCGTAGATGGCATCTGCCGTAGCCGCCCCCAGACCAGACAGCAGCCCTGCTGCTCTACCCTCGGCCAGCGTCCGCCGGATACAAAGTACGCCGATTGGGCCTACCGGAGCAGCGATGGAGAATCCGATCACG
>DATEXS010000057.1:0-4806 GCA_035256725.1 Anaerolineae bacterium | reverse complement strand
GGGAGAACCTGGATCCCCAGGTGTGTACGGTGCTGGGCGCAGCCTTCGGGACGATGCTTGGAGCCGACGGTTCCGCTAAGGTAGTGGTGGGAAGGGACGGGCGCCTCAGCTCTCCGGATCTGAGTAGGGCGCTCATAGCTGGCCTGGTGGGAGCCGGGTGCGACGTTACCGACATCGGGGTGGTCACCACGCCAATGGTCTATTTCGCGGTCAAGCATCTCCAGGCCGCAGGGGGCATCGCCGTCACCGCCAGCCACAACCCGCCTCAGTACAACGGTCTGAAGCTTCGTCGGGGTGCTGTTCCCTTCTCTGGCGAGGAGATCCAGCGCCTGAGGAAGCTGGCAGAAACGGGGCCTTTCTTCCAGGAAAGGGGGCATCTCTCCAAGAACCAGTCCACAAAGGATGCGTACCTCCATGCTGTGAAGGATCGAGTAGGAATCGGGAAGGGGTACAAGCTGGTCATCGATGCCGGCAACGGGGCGGCGGGACTGGTGGCGCCGGAACTGTTTCGCCAGCTTGGGTGTGACGTTATCGAGCTGTATTGCGACCTGGACGGTCGGTTTCCCCGTCATCTCCCCGATCCCAGCGAAGAGGCAAATCTGCAGGACCTGGTCGCTGCCGTCAAGAGGGAACATGCGGATCTGGGATTTGCCTACGACGGCGATGGCGACCGCGTCGCTATGGTGACCGACTCTGGTGAGATCCTGGCTGGCGACCTCGTGGTGGCCCTGATCGCCGGAGAGATCCTGAAACGAGAGTCGGGCACCGTGGTCTTCGACTTGCTCTCATCTCAGGCTTTGATAGACGTCATCGAGCGGCAAGGTGGGGTGGCCTGGATGGCGCCCACTGGTTACACGCGGGTGATGGAGGCGATGAGAAATAGCGGCGCCCTGATTGGTGGAGAGGCTAGTGGACATATCTTCTTCAGGGATGACCTGTTCGACTTCGATGATGGCGTCTTCGCCTCCGCCAAGGCGCTCGAGGTGCTATCCAGCACCGGCCGCAAGCTCTCGGAGTTGGCGGCAGAGATACCGAGGTACTACGCTGCCCCAGAGGTCAAGCTGCCCTGTGCCGACGAGCACAAGTTCGCCGTCTTGGACCGCATCAGGCAGCACTTCACCAAGCTCTTCGAGATGGTGGATCTCGATGGTCTACGCATCCAATTCGACGGTGGTTGGGCCTCGATTCGGGCTTCCCACACCACGCCCAACATCGCGGTGGTCGCAGAGGCGAGTAGCCCAGAAAGGCTGGAGGAGATCAAGGGCGGGGTGATGGAAGAACTCGCTGCTTGCTGCGCTGATGAGATCTCGTCCGGATTGCTCGGGTTCCAGTATGACTAGGGTCGGGATCGGGTCAAAGAGCAGGCGATGGCAGCAGGAACCGCAGAGCCTCCGAGGACTCGCTGATGGCTGACGTGAACCTGAGGACCAGGCTCAGGAATAGCAGAGCGTTCAGGCTGCTCCTTCCGGGCTGGCATATCAAGCGCTGGCTGGTGGCCCTGTTCACAGGAATCCTGCTGCTCAGCCTTGGATTCGCCTATGTGCTGGTGCACCTGTATCGCTCCGCGCCGTTCCCAAGCTACGTCTACTACCTGACTCTGCAATTCATACCCCATGTGGAGCGCGGCATCCTGCTGGGCACCATCGGAGTCGCGATGGTCGTCGTGTCCTTCATCAAGCTGAGCCACACCCTGGTCGCCCCATTCGTGGCCAGGAGGGCGGCCAGTGAGAGTCTGGTCGACGTGGTGTACGACTACTACCATGGACCAGTGGAGAAGCCGAAGGTGGTAGTGTTCGCGGGCACCGAGGGACTATCCATGCTACTAAGGATTGCCCAGGAGGTCCCCTGGCAGATTATCGGGGTCGTTCCACCCATTGGCAGCGGAACGGCCTTTGCCAAGCTACGTCGCGGCCTGGGTACCTCAGGGGATGAGGTGCTTTTTCCAACCACCGACAAGGTTCAGGTGTCCGCCGAACTGGAGGACGGCCGTCTCCTCACCGGGGAATCTCAGATCCTCCGACGGGAGAATGGTGGGGCGATCAAGAGGGTCTGGCTCAGCTCGTCCGCCGACGACGGCCCCGATGCCCCGGTGTCCGCTTCCCCGGAAGTGGTGGAAGCGCTGGAGTCGGCCGATGCGGTGGTCATCGGCCCCGGCTCTCTGTATACGAACATCATCCCCACTCTCCTGGTGCCGGAGATCAACGCCATCCTGAAGAGAACCGCGGCCAGGAAGATCTTTGTCTGCAACATCATGACCCAGCCTAATGTGACCCAGGGATATTCCGTCGCCGACCACGTGAGGGCGATCCAGAACGGTTGTGGGTTCAGGCTGGATTACGTACTGGTCAGCAGAACTGAGGAGATCACTGATTCCGTGCTGGCTCGGTACCGAAGTGTCTCGGCGGAACCGGTCGGTTCTGTACCTGTGTTGAAGGACGATACGCAGATCATCTTGTTTCAGGATACGCCAGAGGAGTTGGTGCTGGTAGAAGGGGCCCTGCTGATCGAGAGGGACCTGGTGCAGGAGGTGGTAGAGACAGGGCCGAAGGGGGTGGAGAAGACCGTGCTCCGCCACGATCCCGTGAAGCTGTCGCAGGCCGTGTCGGGGATACTCAGGGATTACGCCTTCCAGGCCAAGCTCTCCGCCAGCCGTGCGGTGTTTAAGGAGTACGATATCCGCGGCGTGGCCGATGCCGACCTGACCACGGGGGCCATAGAGACCATCGGCAGGGCCTTTGGCACGTACATCCAACGGACCACTGGTCGCAACAAGGTGGTGGTGGGGCGCGACGTGCGCTTGTCGTCGGAGAGGTTCTTCTCCGCGGTGACGAAAGGTCTGCTCTCCGCAGGGTGTCAACTGGTGGATGTAGGTGTGGTTCCCACGCCGGCACTGTCCTTCGCTCAGGAGACAGCCCTAGCGGATGCCGCGGTGATGGTCACTGCCAGCCATAATCCGGCGGAGTTCAATGGCCTGAAGCTCCAGATTGGCCCCTATCCCCTCGCCGGGGAGGCTCTGCAACACGTGGAGCGCCTAATCGCCAAGAATCAGTATGAGACTGGCAAGGGCTCGATGACCACGATGGACATCCTTCCTGAGTACGTGGAGTGCATCAGGCAGCGCCTGCATCCGGCCCGCAGGTTGAAGGTGGTCGTGGACGGCGGGAACGGCACGGCAGGAGTCGTCGGCAGCCAGCTCATCGAGGACTTGGGCTGCGAAGTGGTTCGTCTCTACTGTGAGCCGGACGGTCGCTTCCCGCACCACGACCCAGACCCCCTCGTAGAGGGCAACATCAGCGAGCTCAAGGCTATGGTCGTTGAGCAGCGGGCAGACCTGGGCATCGGCTTTGATGGCGATGGAGACCGGCTAGGGGTCGTTGACGAGCGCGGCAGCATGGTCCTTCCGGACAAGTACGTGGCTATTCTGGCGCGGGAGTTCCTGACCGGTCAGCCCGCCAAAGTGGTACTGGATGTGAGGTGTTCGCAAGCGCTGGTGGATGATATTGGGGCTCACGGTGGTGTGCCTCTGATGACCAGGTGCGGCAACGCCTACATCATCCAGAAGATGAGGCAGGAGAATGCTGCCCTGGGCGTGGAGTTGAGTGGGCATGTCTTCTTCAACGATCCTCCCCTCAACTTCGACGACGCTCTATTTGCCGCCGGCAAACTGGTGGAGTATCTGTCCAAAACGGACCGCACTCTTTCCGAACTCATTGCAGAGCTGCCACGGTATCACAGCTCGCCCGAGATGCGCATCCCCTGCCCTGATACTGAGAAGTTCGCCGTAGTGGAAGCCATCAAGGAGTCGTTCATCCAGACTCACGAGGTGCTAGACATAGATGGTGCACGGATCAAGTTCGACGGTGGCTGGGCTTTGGTCAGGGCCTCCAATACACAGCCGGTTCTGTCAGTGAGGATGGAGGGCAGGACAGAAGCGGACCTGCGCCGCATTCAGAGGATCGTGACCGCTAGCATAGCACAGTTTCTGCCAGCCGCTCGGGCATTGTGAGCTGCAAACATCGTGTGGGGGTTGTTGTCTGATGGACACGCGCAACGATTCGCAGATGGGGCACGCAGAGGGTGCAAGACAGATGCTGGAGGGGTTCCTGCGGCCCTGGCATGAAGCGCTGAGGGATCCCCAGGCAGCTCAGGAGAAGGTCCTGGGGCAACTACTGGCAGCCTATGGGCGTACCCGGTACGGGATTGAACACAATGCCCAGGGCCTGACGTCCGTCGAGGAGTATCGCGCGGCCTTTCCGGTAACCGCCTACGAGGAGTTGAAGCCTCTCATCGATAGGGTAATGGCTGGCGAGGAAGACTTGCTGCTGAGCGAGCCTCCCGTGGGCTGGGCCATCACGCGAGGCACGACCAAAGGGGAGTCCAAGTTCATCCCTATGACCGCCAGCGACCTCATGATGCGGGTCAGCGCGGGCCGCGCGCTCATGAACTACATTGCCCGCTCGGAGCAGATGGACGTGCTCCAGGGAGTGAACCTCAATCTCAACTTCCCTTCGGTGGTGGGCACGGTGAGGGTAGGAGACCGGGAGATCGAGTATGGCTACAGCTCTGGGATCTATGTGAAGCACACCACGGCTGCTACTCCCCTCCGCTCTCTGCCGACTCAAGAGGAGATCGATGCCCTCGGTGGTGGCAAGACCATCGCCGACTGGGAAAGGCGCTTCGAGTTGGCCTACCAGCGCTGTAGGGACGAAGAGGTGACTATCGTGGGGGGCGTGGCGCCGACGGCAGTGGATTTCGGGCGGTACCTGCACCATGTGCACAAAGTCTACCCGAAGGACCTGTGGCGGG
>DATEXS010000056.1:0-5360 GCA_035256725.1 Anaerolineae bacterium | reverse complement strand
GTAGATGTCGCCACCGCTGGCTAGCTGGAATACGAAACGACCCCCCGACTCCCCTGTCGAGACCTGCTCAGTGACCGCCGTCGCTGGAACTGGGCTCGTGGCAGTAACCTCCGGTGTCACCGTTGGCGTCGGTGTCTCCGTTGGTTCTACCTCCTCGGGTGTCGGCGTATTCTCAGCCAGCGTGGCCACGGTTTCCGGGCTCGCGGTGGCGGTAGCCACCTGTTCCTGAGCCACAGCAGGTGTGGCCGTCTCCTCCATGACCGCCAGCAAAGCCGAAGGAGCGTCCGTGTCCGCAGCCTCCGGTAGTGCTGCCTCTGCGCAGCCAGAGAGCAAGACCACGAGCAAGGCAAGCAGCAAAGTCCTCTTCATTACCATTAACATCCTCTACACTCCGGTGTTGCCCGTACCCGGGCTACGACGATGGTCCAAGCCGTCACAGAGTTCGTCTTCCTCGCACATCCACGCCGCAAAGCTTGCATTGATCGCTCAGGCTTCGGCCGCCCGCGTCTGCAGCAGCTCGATGACCGCATCCGTAAAACCTGACCCAAAGCCCATGCCAGCTCCGCCACGCCCGGCCATAGCGGTGGCTTGCGCCTCTGGATCGAGATTGCCGAAACCACCAGGCCCCATACCAGGACCACCCTCTCCTCCACCAGGGCCCACAATAACCCCACCCTCTCCACCTCCGGGTGGCATCATCCCCTCTGGAGGGGCAAACCCGCCTTGCCGTCCGGCATCGCCATCACCCTCCACATCGCCCTGCCGCCCCATGCCCAGCTCTTCGAACAGTGCCCGCATGTCTTCCTGGTCCATCTCCTCAATTGCCGCCAGTTGCTCAGCAGTCATCGCGTCCTCGATCTGGCCAAAGACCGCATCGACCTCCACCTGGGAGGCGGTAGAGCTGCCTTGCAGGGAACGAATCATCTGCCACAAGGGCAGCAACTCCTGCGCCTGCTCCGGCGTCACCGCAAGATCCGTTTCCTCCAACAGCAGGGTTCCCACCGGTAGTTTCATAGAGAGCGGCTGCTCCCCCCCGCCAAAGAAGCCTCCAGGGGTGGCCTGGGCGGAGCCGCTAGCCCCAGCCGTCGTGCTGGCCTGGCTGCTCCCGCACGCCGCCAGAGCGATAATCAAGCCCAGCAAGCCCACGATCATTGTTCTCCGTATCACGTTTTCCTCCACGTTCGATTCCCGGTTCTATGTCGCTCACTCGTGTCGGAGCGCCTCAATAGGGTCAAGTTGTGAGGCCCGGTTGGCAGGGAAGAAGCCGAAGAAGACCCCCACCGCGGCCGCCGAGCCAAAAGCCAGCAGGATGGAATGCAGCACGACCACTGTGCGCATGTCGCTGGTGCGACCGAAGATCCATGAACCGCCCACGCCGGCCAGCACCCCGATCAGGCCCCCCACCAGGCTGAGCACCAGCGCCTCGACCAGGAATTGCAGCCGGATGTCCGACGGTGCAGCCCCCACCGCCTGTCGGATGCCGATCTCTCGGGTGCGCTCCGTCACGCTGACCAACATGATGTTCATGATCCCGATGCCGCCCACCAGCAGAGAGACCCCAGCCACCCAGCCCAACAGCGAGCGGAAAGCGGCCGTCGTGGCTGCCTGCGTCTCGATGATGTCTTCCTGGGTATAGATGGTAAAGTCCGGATCCTCCAGCTCTGTGATCTCGTGACGTCTGCTCAGCAGCGCGTTTATCTGCGTGATGGCCTTTTCCATCGTATCCTTGCTCTCCGCCTGGACGTAGATGGTCATCACCATCTCCCCGAATCGGCGGTCGAAGCTGAAGCGCTGGAAAGCGACGGTGAGAGGAACATAGATCCGCTGATCGTAATCGGTCTGACCCACCAACCCCTTCTCCGCCATAACCCCGACCACGGTCAGCCTGACGCTCCCGGCGGTGATGGTCTGGCCGATGGGGTCAGAGCCTCCGAAGAGGTCTTGTGCCGTGGTGTAGCCCAGCACCGCTACCTTGGCCTTGCGGTCCAGATCCGTCTGGGTGAAGAAACGGCCATCGCCTAACTCCACACCACGGACCTGCGGAAAGTCCGGCATGGCCCCAATGACATCCGACTCGATGGTGGCAGAGCTGGCGCGGACGACCTGATCGCTGGCCATCTGTTCCGCGACCACGCCGCTGATACCGCTCACTTGCTCGCGGATGGCCAGGGAGTCCTCGTAGCTCAGTCCCTGGCTCATGGTCCTGGCGGCCTGGGGACCCATACGCTCCCCGCCAAAGCCCCGGCTGACCATGATCAGGTTGGACCCCAGGCCTTGGATCCGGTCGGCGATAGTCGCCTCGGTGCCGGCGCTAACGGCCATCATGATGATCACCGCCGAGACGCCGATGATGATCCCCAGCATGGTCAGGAATGAGCGCACCTTGTTGACGGCTATTCCCTCCCACGCGACTCTGATGGTCTGCCACAGGTTCATCTCACCCCCTCCTCGCCGTCCACCACGCGCCCGTCCCGAAGCAGAACGATGCGCTGTGCTTGTGAGCCGAGCTGCGGCTCGTGGGTGATCATGACAATCGTGCGTCCTCTCTCGTGAAGACCGTGCAGGATGTCCACGATCTCCTGGCTGGAGCTGGTGTCCAGGTTACCTGTAGGCTCGTCGGCCAGGATAAGAAGCGGCTCGTTGACCAGTGCTCGGGCGATGGCCACTCGCTGCTGTTCGCCACCCGACATTTCGTTAGGTCGGTGATGAGTGCGGTCCCCGAGTCCCACTACTTCCAGCGCTTCCCGGGCCAGCTTCTCCCTCTCGGAAGCGCTGTGGCGACCATTGCGGCTGTAGAGCAAGGGCAGCATTACGTTCTTGAGGGCGGTGCTGCGGGCCAGAAGGTTGTAGGACTGGAAGACGAAGCCGATGCGGCGGTTGCGAATGTCCGCCAGTTGTGCCTTGTTCAGCTTGCTGACATCCTCACCGCCCAGCCAGTACAGCCCGTTCGTGGGCCGATCCAGGCAACCCAGGATATTCATCAACGTGCTCTTGCCCGAGCCTGAGGGGCCCATGATGGCCACGAACTCCCCTTCGTCGAAGGTCAGGTTAATGCCGTCCAGCGCGCGCACGGCGGCTCCCCCGGTCCCGTAGACCTTGGCGAGGTCGCGTATTTCGATCAGATGCTCGTTCATTCCTCTACTCCGTCTCCACAGTGCCGGTGCTCACCAAATCTCCCAGCTCCAAGCCGCTGATGATCTCGGCATACGAGTAGTCCATCAGCCCCACCTCCACCTGACGCATCTGGGGCTGACCATCCAGCACCACAAAGACCGCGTACTCACCCGGGGCGATTTCCCGCAGCGCCTCTGCCGGCACCAGCAGCACGTTCTCTGCGCTCCCGGCGATAACCTCCACCGTGGCATTAAGTCCCATGGGCAGTGTGGCCAGGACACTTGACTGCTCTTCTTCGGGCTCCAGCTTGGCCAAAGCCTGGATTGCCGGCGCTCCCGACACTTCCACCAGAGCTGGGGCTACGGATACCACGTGCCCGGTGAAAACTGCGTCGGGCAGCGCGTCGAACGTCACCTCGACCGCGTAGCCGACTGCAATCAACTCCAGGTCGGTCTCGTCCAGGTAGAACTCAACCGAGGGTTCAGACAAATCGGCCAGGGTCACCATGGAGGACGTACCCACCATCTCCCCTGCCGAAGCCGCCACCGAGGTGACAGTCCCTGCGAAGGGCGCGGTGAGCACTGTATCCTCCAGCGCCGACTGGGCGGACTCCAGGCTACGGCGCGCTTGCTCTACGTTCAGTTGGGCTGTTTCCAGGTCCCCAGCCGTTGCACTGTTGAGCAACGAGTTGAGGCTGGCCTGGGCCTGAGCGACGTTGGCCCTCGCCGAAGCGATCTCCTCCGCCGAGGCGGCGGCCATCGCCAGGTCATAGTTCGCCCTGGCCCGGTCATAGTCGGCCGTGGCCGACTGGAGCTCCAGGGCTTGGGAGGTCATGGCGGCACCCGGACGCCAGGAAATGCCGTCGTAGGCAGCCTGCGCCTGCTGGAGTGCCATCTCCGCCGTGGCCAGGTCCGCCTGCTCGATGAGAATCTCCTCCGCTGAAGGACCGTTGAGCAGGTCTTCCAGGGCCTCCTGCGCGCTGGTCAACTGATACTGCGCCGCCGCCAACTCCGCCGCATCCGGCGTGCCGGTCAATTCGGCCAACTGAAGCTCGGCCAGCCGCAGGTTGGTCTCCGCCTCAGCCACCTGCCCTTGCCCATCGGTGTCGTCCAGGCGGGCCAGCACATCGCCGGCCTGCACCTCATCTCCCACCTCGACCAGGACCTCGGTCAGCAACCCCCCGCTGCTGAAGCTCAACTCCAGCTCCGCATTGGAGACCAGCGTACCCGTGCCACTGGCGGCGACGACTAGACTACCCCGTCGCACGGTTGTCGTCTGGATCGTCTCTTCGCCATTCGACGTCTGCGCCTGGACATTGTGAGTATAGTAGTACCAACCGCCCGCACCAATTGCCGTGAGCGCGACCAGCGCACAGACCGCTACCAACGCCACTCGTTTGCGTCCAGACCATACACCGCGGATACTCATGCCTCACCCTCCAACCCCCTCGCCGGGGCAACTCTATTCTTACTCCAAGAACCAATGCTACCACGCAAATATGAAGAACCTGTTAGTTTCCTATGAATGAGCGATATGGATTATCCCTGGCCCGTCATATGGCAACAGAAAGGAGGGCCGGACGTGAGTCCGGCCCTCCTTTGCGCTAATGGGCGCCGTAGATGCTCCGTGCGCGTTACATTGGCGCCCGACTTCCGCTCAGCCTAGCTCTCTTCGGCAGCCGGTGCACAAGGCCCGAACAAGCCCAAGCCTCCGCCGCCCCCCATGCCGAAGTGTCCACCGCGGCCCATACCTCGGCCACCCATGTGGAAGCCTTGCTCAATGCCTTCGAGCATCCAGTCGGCCTGCTCCTGGGTGATCCTGCCGTCCTCTACGGCTTGCGCGATGGCCTCTCGCCGGACCTCGTCGCGGCTGGCGTTCACGGCGTCCTGCACCGCGTCCAGCTCCACGCCCCTCTCCTCGGCGATCTCCGATACGCTCTTGCCCTCATCGTGGGACTCGGTGAAGAGCTCGTTGGGCGTCAAGCCCAGAGCCTCGGCGATGGTGTCGAAGATTGTCCACGAACCACCACCCCAGCCGAACATACCCCCGCCTCTCCCTTCCCAAGGTGGGCCCGGGGTGGGCTCGGTCTCCTGCGCTGAGGCAGTCGTGGCCGCCAAAAGAACGCCGCCCACGACCAACCCAAGAACCAGCACGGCAGCGAGGCCGCCGGCCATTCCTGCGATCAGGCCCCACTTCTTGACCTTACCAGACATACCACTTACTCCTTTCACTGTTTTCCGGCAGCA
>DATEXS010000055.1:0-2129 GCA_035256725.1 Anaerolineae bacterium | reverse complement strand
ATGATGCCCTGATCTGTCAGCATGGCCCCGGTGTGCACATTCGCGCGCACGAATTGGCAATCCGTAACGGATGCTATCGCTATCGCCGACCTGATGTCGTTTCTGAGCACATTCACCCCCACGGGGATGCCCACAGCCTCCCGGACTGCCATTACTGCTAGCGTCATGGCAGAGACGGTGTGGGCCTCCACCCGGCCCTTGCGGAAGGGGACGTCGCCGAAGTTCTCCACCATCAGCCCGTCCGCTCCGCCGCCCTCCAGAGCCCGCGCGTCAGCGACGGCCCTCTCCAGCACCTTCGCCATCTGCCCAGCCCACTTTGGAGACCCCGGCAACGCAAGCAGGTGAACCATTCCGATCACGTACTTGCTGGTGCCAAACAACTCCTCCAGCACTTTCTTGGGATCTGCACCGCTCGAACTGGACATCGACAGGCCTCCACAGGAGAGATAGAAAACGCTCGGGCCCCTGCAGGACGGAAACGTACCGGCTCGCTTGACCCGCACCCTTCCTGTCAAAACACCACAACGATTATAGCGTGTCAATCTTGAAACCGCACCTCCCCGGAGGTTCAGAACCTCCTGCGGGCTTGGTAAGCCGCGGCTCGCCCCTCACCTGCCGTGACACTTTGTGGGCGCACCATCGGCATGCTATAATCTCGCGGCGGCGCCATAGCGACGAGCACGAGGAGACTGCACTACTGCCCGCAAACCGCGCCGACAACCCACCATCATGAACCGATCTCGCCGGGCCACCAGGTTCGACTGGGGCTATCTGATCATCCTGGGCCTCACACTGCCCGTACTTTGGCCGCTGGTCGGGCCAACGTATCTGAGTTCCCACGACGGCCTCCACCACCTTTTTCGGCTCCTCGACCTCGACTGGTGCATTCGGGGCGGAAGTCTCTACCCTCGTTGGTTGCCTAACTTGGGATTCGGCTACGGGTACCCCGTCCTCAACTACTACGCACCCCTGAGCTACTACGCGGCGGAGGCCATTCACGTCCTGGGAGCCGGATTTGTGGACTCCCTCAAGCTGACCTACGCCCTGGGCTTCCTGGGCTCTGGGTTGACCATGTACCTCTTCGCCAAAGAGCACCTGGGCCGTCTGCCCGCTATCCTGGCCGCTGTTGTCTATGTCTACTTGCCCTATCACCTGGCCGACGCCTATGTCCGCGGGGCCTTAGCGGAGTTCCTCACCTTCCCCTTCTTCCCTCTCATCCTGTGGTCCTTCTACAGGCTCATCACCACCAAGAAGTTGCCCTATGTGGCCTGGAGCGCCCTCTCCCTGGCAGGGCTGATGGTCACCCACAACCTGATAGCCCTCATCTTTGCCCCCCTGTTGGTGGCCTACATCGGCTTGGTCTGGTTCAGGGAGCGGGACCTCAAGGTAGCCTGTCTGGTGGCGGGGGCAGTGTTCCTGGCCCTGGGCCTCTCCGCCTTCTACTTGTTGCCGGGCTTCGCGGAGTCCAGGTGGGCGCGCCTGGGCATGGTCGGCCCGCAGGCCGACGATTATCTGCCCCGGCTGATCACCATGAGCGATTTCTTCTCCCCGTATCTGCTCTACCACTACTTCCCTGACCACGGCGTATCGCTGGAGCATCCAATCAGCTGGCTCCAGTTCGCCCTCCTCTGCCTCTCCCTCCTGGTGCCCCTGCGGCTGAGGCATCCCTCCTGGGGCGAAACACGAGGACATCTGATTTTCTTTCTCTGGGCTAATTTCGTCACCCTGTTCATGCTCTTCGTCTACTCCCGACCCCTCTGGGATCACCTGCCGTTGCTCTCCTACCTTCAGTATCCTTTTCGCTTCCTGACTCTGACCACCTTCACCAGCGCTTTCGCCATCGGCTCTCTGCCTCTGCTCCTAGCTGGCGGCTCAACAAAGCGGGACACGGAACCTTCGGTTGCGCCAGGAAACTCCCTCTGGGGCCCGCTCTCTGCCCTGGCCATCATCGGCGCCCTGATGCTGACTGCCCTCCCCAGGCTGCCTATTGAGGCCCAGTATCTGCCGGAACACCAGGAACCTTTGACCGAGGCCTCGGTTACCTTCGCCTCCATGGCTGAGTACGACTACTTGACCGGGCTGTGGGCCCGGTTGTGGGGCGGCGCGTGGATGATGGAGTACCTGCCCGC
>DATEXS010000054.1:0-2949 GCA_035256725.1 Anaerolineae bacterium | reverse complement strand
TCGCCTCTGGCAGATCGCCCCGCAGGCTGGGGATCCCTGGCGAGGCGGAGTTCGCCGGGCGTGGTGTGTCTTCCTGCGCCACCTGCGACGGCTACTTCTACAAGGACCAGCGCGTGGTGGTTGCGGGCGGAGGCGACGCCGCGGTGAAAGAGGCCCTGTTTCTCACCAAGTTCGCCAGAGAGGTCGTCGTGGTGCACCGGCGCGCCAGCCTGCGGGCGGAGAAGGTGGTGGAGGAGATGGCCAGGGCCAACGACAAGATCCGCTTCGTCTGGGACACCGTGGTCACCGAGATCATGGGGGAGAATGGAGTCGAAGGCGTGCGCCTGGAGAATGTGAAGACAGGTGAGGGTTCCACGCTGGAAGCGCAGGGCGTGTTTGTCTTCGTGGGGAATACGCCCAACACGGAGCTATTCCAGGGCCAACTGGAGCTGGATGAGGCGGGATATATCGTCACCGACGAGCGGCAGAAAACTAGCGTGGAGGGGGTGTTCGCCGCGGGCGACGTGCAGGAGGGGATCGCCTGGCAGGTCGCCACGGCTGTGGGCTCCGGCGCTCGGGCGGCTATGCAGGCGGACGAGTATCTGGCTGAGGTGGAAGGCCGAGCACAGCCCGATCGGGACTGGTAGCGAAGGACATGCGCGGAGCGAACCGTGCTCAACCATTCTAGGGCGTGTCTGAGGCCAGAGGAGTGCCTATATGCCAAGGGCAACAATCGCCGGTCACGATCTGTTCTACGTTCACCGGACCTCAGCGGAGGGAGATCCCTCACTGCTGTTCATCCACGGCGCCGGAGGAACGCACAGGCACTGGGGATACCAGGTGCAGGCCCTGGGGCAGGTGAATCGGTACGCTCTCGACTTGCCCGGACATGGGCGTTCAGAGGGTACCGGACAGACTTCCATCGAAGGGTATGCCGAGGTGGTACTCCGGCTACTGGATGCTCTGGGCCTGGCCAAGATCACGCTGGTGGGGCATTCCATGGGCGGGGCCATCTCCCAGTATCTGGCTCTTAATTTCCCCTCCCGGGTGGACAAACTGGTGTTGGTAGGTTCCGGAGCGCGATTGCGCGTGCTGCCTAGTCTGCTGGCGGGCCTGCTCGGTGATTTCCCCGCCACAGTGGAGATGATGGTGGATTGGGCCTATTCGGCCCACGTTGCCCAGGATCTGATCTCTCTGAGCCGCGAGGAGTGGCTGGACAACGATCCCCAGGTAGTGCACGACGATTTCGCGGCCTGCGACGCCTTCGATGTGATGGACGCGCTGAGCAGCATCGCCTGCCCCACCCTTGTGCTGTGCGGCGAGGACGACACGCTGACACCCCCTAAGTACGCTCGGTATATGGCCGACAATATCCCCAAGGCCACTCTGAAGATCATCCCCGCTGCTGGCCACATGGTGATGGTGGAGCAACCAGGGCTGGTCAACAGGGCCATCGAGGGGTTCCTGGGGGTCAGAGCAGCATAGGAGAACCGCCGACTCAGTCGCCGCTCGGGAAGGCTACGAAGCGGGGTCCCGCTCGAACTCCACGCCCCGCGCGTCCAGCCACGCAGCTCTGGCCTCGGCCACCACAAACAAGGAGCCAGTGACGCAGACCAGGTCTCCTGGGCTCGCGCGCTCGAGAGCTTCCCACAAAGCCGAGGCGACGTTGTTGGCTACAGTCACCCTCGCCTTGGTGTCGCCGACCTGCGCCGCGATATGAGCGGGGTCGGCCGAGCGGGGGTGTATTGACTTCGTGAGGATCAACTCGTCGGCTTGGCTGGTCAACTCCTTCGTCATGCCGGCGATGTCCTTGTCGGCGGAAAACCCTGCGACCACGATGAGGCAATCGAACTCCAGGTCCTCGGCCAGCGCCGCCATCAGGCGCTGGATGGAGTCCACGTTATGGGCCCCGTCTATGACCAGCAGGGGGTTCTTGTTGAGGATCTCCAGACGTCCCGGCCAGCGTGTTGCGGACAGGCCCGAGCTCACGTCTTCCAGGGACAACTCTATTCCCTGGCGGTACAACTGGTCCACCGTGGCGATGGCGGCAGTGGCATTGACGAGCTGGTAGCGGCCCAGAAACGGTAGGAGGAACTCGTGGCTGCTGCCCCGGGCCATCAGTCCTCCGCCGGCGGGCAGGTCGCACGTGACCACCAGACGCTGGCCATCCATGTCGGCCTGCGAACGATCCCACTGCCAGTCTTTGCCCAGGAGGATCAGCGGGGCCTGCTTCTGTTGGCAGGCCTCCACGATTACAGCCTCGGCTGCTGGCTGCTGGGGGGCGCAGACCACGGGGCGTCCCTCTTTGATGATCCCCGCCTTTTCGCCGGCGATCTCCTCCAGGGTGTGGCCGAGGATGTAGGTGTGGTCGTAGCTGATGGAGGTGATGACGGCCACCAGGGGATCGATGACGTTAGTGGTATCCAGGCGCCCGCCCAAGCCGGTTTCGATCACCGCGAAGTCCACCTCGTGCTCGGCGAAGTACTGAAAGGCCATGGCGGTCATGATCTCGAAAGTGCTGGGCTCCTCCAGTTGCTCGATCGAAGGTTTCAGGTTCTCCAGCAGGGTCACCATCTCCTCTTCAGTGATCAGACGACCGTTGATCTGGATCCGCTCACGGAAGGTATGCAGATGGGGCTGGGTGAAGAGCCCGGCCTTGTAGCCGGCCGCTTGAAGAATACTGGCCGTCATGGCGCAGGTGGACCCTTTGCCCTTGGTTCCGGCCACGTGGACGGCTCGGAGCCGGCGATGGGGGTCGCCCATCATGCCCAGTAGGGCGTGCATGTTGGTCAGATCGAAGCGCTTTGGCTCGTACTTGTCGGGCTGGAGCTTCTCCTGATCCACGAAGGAGTAGATGTAGTCAAGGGCTTGTTGGTAGGTGAACATGGGAGAGCCTCAATGGGGCTATTGTATGTCAGCTGGCGCGGCATGAAAACCCGAGTGAGGAGGGCCTTGAGCGAGGACAGTTGG